>NZ_JBHTSA010000048.1:0-60219 GCF_042795405.1 Streptomyces sp. NPDC056480
GGCGCCACCATCGACTGGCCCACACTCCTGGACCCCTACCAGCCCCACACCGTCGAACTCCCCACCTACCCCTTCCAACGCCGGCACTACTGGCTCGAACCGGAAGCCCCGTCAATGGCGCCCGGCGCGCCCCGTCCGGCCGTACCGACTGCCGAGTCGGCAAGCCTGCTGGGCGCACGACTGCCGTCCTCGCCGCTCGCGCAGGCGCAGTTCTCCCCGCCGCTCGACCCGTCGGCGCACCCCTGCCTCGGCGACTTCGTGGTCGGCGGGCGGCCGGTGGTCAGTGCCGGTGTGTTCGTGGAGTCGCTGATCGAGGCGGTCACCGAACTCTCGGGTCCGGGACCGGTGTCCATCGAGGATCTGGAGCTCCCCGCCGATCTGGCGCTCGCGCCGGACGGCACCGACCGCGCCGCTCAACTCATTTGGAGCGACGGCCGGTTCAGCTACTTCGCGCAGGATTCGACCGGCGGCTGGCAGCTGCACGCGCAGGCGAAGGCCCAGTCGGGTGCGGCGCCCGCGCCGACGGTGGCGCTCGCGGCGGGCGGGTCGGGCCGTGAGCTGACCGGCGACGAGCTGTACCGGCTGCTGTGGCAGCGCGCCCTGTACCTGGGCTCCGCCGCCCGCTGGGTGGAGCGGATCAGGCTGGGCCGAAACGAGGCCACCGCCGAGATCCGGTCCGCGGTGCCCGGCGAGACCGAGGCGTACGTGATCCACCCCGGGCTCGTCGACGCGATGTTCCAGACGGCGCTGGCCTGCTTCCCCGCGGACGGCCCTGCGCTCGTGCCGGCCGGTCTCGAACGCTTCGTCCACTATGACCGCGGCGGCCCCCAGGACGGGCTCCGATGTCATGCCGAACTGTTCGAAGGGGGCACCCGGGCACGTATCCGGCTCGTCTCGGCGAACGGCCGACTGGTGGCCGAGGCCGACGGCGTACGGTTCGTCCCCGCCCTGACCCGGCCGGTGGCGGAGGGCGAGACGGCACAGGCGCCGACGGCGCACCACGTGCCCTCGGCCGTGCGGACCCCCGCTCCGGAGCCCGAGGCGCGGCCGCGCGTCCTGCCCCCGGCTGTCTCCACCACGACGGCCTCGGCGGAGGGTGCCGAGGCGACACCCGCCGTGGAGCCCGACGCGGCGCGGGCCTTCGTGACGCGGACCGTCGCGCGTGCCCTCGGGACGACGGCGGCCCGGCTGGACGCCCAGCAGTCGCTGCAGGCACTCGGTCTTGACTCGCTGATCGCGATGAAGATCCGGACGTCGCTGAACAAGGAGTTCGACGTCCTGCTGCCGATGGCCGCGTTCCTCGAAGGCCGCAGCACCGAGGACATCGCCGACGACGTCCTGGCCGCCCTCGGCTCCGACACGGAGAACCCCGCGGGCACGGAGCCGGAGATGGAGCCGGCGACGGAGCCGGAGACGGAGATAGAGCCGGGATCGCCGCAGGTCGACGGTGAGGCCGTCATGACCGAGGACGACTCGGAGGAGGACGATTCCGGGGCCCATGAGCCGTTCGGACTGACCGACCTCCAGCAGGCCTACCTCGTGGGCCGCGGCGACGCCTTCGAACTCGGCAACACCTCCACGTACTTCCAGATCGAGATCGACCTGGAGAACGTGGATCTGGACCGGCTCGGCGCGTCCTTCCGGGCGATGATCGAACGCCACGACATGCTGCGGGCGGTCTTCACCGCAGAGGGCGAGCAGCGGATCCAGCGCGACGTCCCGGCCTATGTGATCCGGGAGACCGACGCCTCCGCCCTGGAACCGGCCGAGCGCGAGGCCGAACTGGTCGCCGTGCACGAGGAGATGCGGCACCAGGTGTTCGACACCACGCGCTGGCCGCTGTTCGACGTGCGGGTGACCCGTGTCGACGAGCGGGTGATCCGGCTGCACGCCGGCTTCGACGCCCTGATCATCGACGGGTTCAGCACGTCGATCCTGTTCAAGGAGTGGGCGGCGCACTACCGCGGGGAGACGCTGCCCGAACTGCGGCTGCGCTACCGGGACTACGTCAGGGAGGCCCGCGCCCTGGAGGCCGGTCCCGAGTACGACCGGGCGCTCGCCTACTGGCGCGACCGGCTGGACACCCTGCCGCCCGCTCCCCAACTCCCGCTTGCGGTGGCCCCGTCCAGCCTGGAGCGGCCGGTGTTCAACCACCGTGGCGCGACCCTGGCCAAGGAGGACTGGGACCGGTTCAAACAGCACGCGGCGGCCGCAGGGGTCAGCCCGTCGGCGGCCCTGTGCACCGCGTACGCTCAGGTCATCGCGGAGTGGAGTGCCACTCCCGACTTCTCCCTGAACCTGCTCTACTTCAACCGGCTGCCGCTTCACCCGCAGGTCGGCGACGTCATCGGTCAGTTCTCCACGACCCTGATGCTGGAGATCCGCGACGCGGCGACCGACTCGTTCGCCGTCCGCGCCTCCGCGGTCCAGAGCCGGCTGTGGACCGACATGGAGCACAGCCAGGTCAGCGGTGTGCAGGTGCTCAGGGAGCTGAACCGGGCGCGGGGCGCCTCGGTGCGGGCCGCCGCGCCGGTCGTCTTCACCAGCCTGGTGAACATGGCCGGTCAGCAGGACGGCGAGCGCGGTGGAGTCGTGCGGCACCTCGCCGGGATCGGTGAGAACGGCCGCCAGGTGAGCAGTTCGGTCCGCACCCCGCAGGTGTGGCTCGACCACCAGGCGGTCGAGGAGGCCGGTGAGCTCCTCCTGAACTGGGACGTGATCGAGGAGCTGTTCCCGGCGGGCTGCATCGACGCGATGTTCGCCGCGTACCAGCGGACGCTGCGCGACCTGTCCCGCGACGCGGGGGCCTGGCAGCGGCCCAGGCCCACCCTCGCGCCCGTCGCCGATCTGGACGTACGGGCCGAGGCCAACGCCACCGACGGGCCGGTGCCCGACGGGCTGCTGCACGACGCCGTGCTCGCCCGGGCGGCGGAGACGCCCGACGCGCCCGCGGTCGTCACGGGGTCGCTGACCCTGACGTACGCGGATCTCGAGCGCAGGTCCCACCGGGTGGGTCAGCGGCTGCGCGCGCTGGGGGCCGGCCCGGGCGACCTGGTCGGCATCGTCATGGACAAGGGCTGGGAGCAGGTCGTCGCGGCCCTCGGGATCCTGCGGGCGGGTGCGGCGTACGTGCCGATCGACGCCCGGGTGCCCGCCGAGCGGCTGCATGTGCTGCTCGACAGCGCCGGGATCGGCCGGGTGGTCACCCAGCCGTGGGTGGACGACGTCGCCGACTGGCCGCAGGGTCTGGCCAGGACCGTGGTGCGGGCCGACGAAGAGGCCGATGGAGGGGCAGCGGGGCAGGGCGACGGCGTCGGCCGGGAGTCGGACGGCGGGCTCGAACCGCTCGGGCCGTCCGGCGCACAGCCCACCGACCTGGCCTATGTGATCTTCACGTCGGGCTCCACCGGGCTGCCCAAGGGCGTGATGATCGAGCACGGCGCTGCTCTGAACACGATCGTCGACGTCAACGAGCGCTATCGCGTCACCGCGGCGGACCGGGCCATCGGACTGTCCGCGATGCACTTCGACCTGTCGGTCTACGACGTCTTCGGACTCCTTTCGGCGGGTGGCGCCCTGGTGCTGCCCGAGCCGTCGGCGCACCGTGAGCCCGCCCGCTGGGCGGAGCTCGTCATCGAGCACGGGGTGACGATCTGGAACAGCGTGCCCGCGCTGATGGAGATGTTCACCGAGCACGCCCTCGCGAACCGGCTCACGGGGCTGCCGCTGCGGCTGGTCATGATGAGCGGGGACTGGATCCCTGTGAACCTGCCGGGCCGGATCCGGCTGCTCCTCGAGGACGCCGAGCTGTGGAGCCTGGGCGGCGCCACCGAGGCGTCGATCTGGTCGATCCTGCACCCCATCGGGGAGGTGAACGAGGACTGCGTGAGCATCCCCTACGGCAAGGCGATGCGTAACCAGCGCTTCCACGTGCTCGACGGCGCGATGCGACCGTGCCCCGTGTGGGTGCCCGGCGACCTCTACATCGCCGGGGTCGGTCTGGCCCGCGGGTACCTGAACGACGAGGCCAAGACCAGCGCCGCCTTCCTGCACGACCCGGTCACCGGTGAGCGGCTCTACCGCACCGGCGACCTGGGACGCTTCCTTCCGGACGGCACCATCGAGTTCCTCGGCCGGCAGGACTCGCAGGTCAAGATCCAGGGCTACCGGATCGAACTGGGCGAGGTGGAGGCCGCGCTCACCCAGTGCGAGGGCGTACGGGCCGCCGCGGTCGTCGCGGCGGGCGAGCAGCACGGGCCCAAGCGGTTGATCGCGTACGTCGTCCTCGACGACGGGCGCGACGACACCGAGCAGCGGATCACCGAGTCGCTGCGCAAGGTGGTCCCCCAGCATCTGGTGCCGCAGCGCATCCTCGTCCTGGACGAGCTGCCGCTCAGCGACAACGGCAAGGTCAACCGGGCGGCGCTGCCCGCTCCCGACGAGGTCGCCTTCGAAGGCGCCGGCTTCGTCGCCCCCCGCGACGAGGTGGAACGCCGGCTCGCGGAGATCTGGGCGGAGTTCTTCGGCGTCACCGAGGTCGGGGTGACCGCGAGCTTCTTCGACCTCGGCGGGGACTCGCTGCTCGCGGTGCGGCTGATGGCCAGGATCGCCCGAGGTCTGGGCCGCAGCCTGCCGCTGTCCAGCCTCTTCGCCCGGCCGACGATCGAGCTGCTCGCCCAGGCGGTCCGGCAGGCCGGCAGCGTCGAGGACGGCCGCCGGGCGCTCGTGCCGGTCCGTACGACGGGCCGGAGTGCTCCGCTGGTGTTCGTCCACCCGGTCGGCGGTGACGTGCTCTGTTACGCGGAGCTCGCCGAACTCCTCGGACACGACCAGCCGTTCTACGCGCTGCAGCTCCCGGACACGGAGCTGCTGAGCGTCGAGGACATGGCCGCCCACTATGTCGCCGCGGTCCGTGAGGCGCTGCCCGACGGCCCGTACCGGGTCGGGGGCTGGTCGATGGGGGGCGTGATCGCCCTGGAGATGGCGGTCCAGCTGACGGCGGCGGGGGCCGAGGTGGAACTGCTCGCCGTGGTCGACCTGATGGAGCGGCCCGGCCCGGCCGAGGGCGCGCCGGTCTCCGACGAGGTGCTGCTGTCCTGGTTCGCCCGGGATCTGGCGGGCCTCGCCGGGGTGGAGTGGGAGCTGCCGGCCGAGGCGTTCGACGGCCGGCCGCCGGTGGAGGTGCTGCACGCCGAGGCACGTGCGGCGGGGGCGTTGTCCGAGGACATCGACCTCGACACGCTGAGTTCCATCGTCGGCCGGTTCCAGAGCAACTACCGCGCCCTGCTGCGGTACGCGCCCAGCGCCTTCGCCGGCCGGGTGCTGTCGTTGCGGGCGGCGGACGGCGGAGCGTCCGTCGAGACCGCGTCCCGCTGGATGGAGTACTTCCCCGGCGACGCCGCCCTCGTCGACGTACCCGGCGACCACTACACGGTCATGCGCGGTGAGCGGCTGCGGGTCCTGGCGGACGAGTTGCGCCGGGCTCTCGACGCCCACTGAACCGACCCGGCCGGGCCGCCCTTCCCGGCGGCCCGGCCGATCCACCCCGGACCGGTCCTTCCGGTGCCACGGGTCCAGGTCCAAGAAAGTGAGGACGATCGGTATGGGAATTGATCAGGCCGACCCGGTACGGCGGCAGGCCGGTGAGCGGACGAGCACGCTCCCGGCCGCCGTGCCGGTCGCCGTCGTCGGAGCGGGCCAGTCCGGGCTCGCCGTCGGGTACTACCTCCGGCGGGCCGGCGTGGAGTGTGTGCTGCTCGACGCGGGCGGCGAGGTGGGCGAGACGTGGGATCGGCGCTGGGACTCGCTGACGCTGTTCACGTCCGCGCAGTTCTCCGGGCTGCCGGGCCTGCCCTTCCCCGGCGACGGGAGGCACTACCCCGGCAAGGACGAGGTGGCGGCGTATCTGCGGGACTACGCCGAGCGGTTCGACCTGCCGGTGCTGCCGGACCACCGGGTGCTTTCGGTGCGCAGGGACGGTGACGGCTATCTGCTGAGCACGACGCGCGGCGACTGCCGGGCCGGGCAGGTCGTGATCGCGACCGGGGCGTTCGGCATACCCCGCCTCCCGGAGTTCGCCGCCGCGCTGAGTCCGGACGTGCCCACCCTGCACACCGCCGAGTACCGGAGCCCCGCGCAGGTGGCGCCGGGGACCGTGGTGGTCGTCGGCGACGGCAACTCCGGCCGGCAGATCGCCGCCGAGCTGTCCGCGACCCACGACGTGGTGCTGAGCTGCGGCGAGGCCGTGTCACCGCCCCTGCCGCAGACGGTCGTCGGCCGGGACATGTTCTGGTGGATGAGCGTCCTCGGGGTGATGCGTCTGCCCGTGAGCATGCAGGCGCCCGACCCGGTCGTCGGCGACCGGGTGCCCGAGCTCGTCGCGGCGGGCGGGATCCGGACCGTGGGCCGGATCACCGCGGCGGAGGGCGCCGAGCTCCTGGTCGCGGACGGCGAGCGCGTCAAGCCGTCCACGGTGATCTGGGCGACGGGCTTCCGCACCGACTGGAGCTGGCTCGACCCGGAGATGCTCGACGACGACGGGCAGCCGCGGCACACCGAGGGCACGGGAGCCGTGCCCGGCAGCCACTACCTGGGGCTGTACCGGATGCGTACCCGGGGCTCGGCGCTCATCGGCTTCGTCGGCCGCGACGCCGAGCACGTCGCGACGGCGCTCGTCGCCACCGCCCGGGGCGAGCACACCACGACCACTCCGCCCACGACGGAAGGCCAGGCGTCATGACCAGTGCCACCTCCACCGAACTCGATGTGCTGGGGGCGCTGCTGGCGTTCGACTTCATCGGGTTCGCCCAGAAGTCGGCCGCTCTCGACCCCACCGGACCGCGGTACGGGCAGGCGGTCGGCGTCGCCTTCGGGCTCGCGGCCCGTCGGCGCTTCCCGCAGGGCGCGACACCGGGGGAGATCAGCGGGTACGTCGCGGGGGTCCTCGGCTCGCTGGACGCCGGCGCGGAGGACTTCGACCCGGCGTTCCTGGAAGGCCTGGTCGCCGCCGGACTCGACGAGGGCTCGGCGCCCGGCGGTGAGCACCCGGACCCCGAGACGACGATCCAGGCCCGGCTCGTGCTGACGCTCCGGATGGTCCGGGAGCTGGGTCTCGACGCCGACCGGCAGCGGGAGCTGCTGGCCGAGACGGCGGACCGGCTGGCGGCCTGAGGCCGGTCACCGGGCCGGGAGCGGTGCCCCGGACGGTCCTGGTGCTCCAGGGCGTCCGGGGCGCCGCTCCGCCGCTCAAGCTCCCGGGGCGCTCCGCCGCTCAAGCTCCCGGGCGCTATGTCGCTCAGGCTCCCTGGGCTCCGCGCCGTCGTTCACTCCCCGGGCGCTCCGTCGTTCACTCCCCGGGCGCTCCGTCGTTCACTCCCGGCGCCCCGCGCCGTCGTTCACTCCCCGGGCACCCCGGATCCCGTGGGCGTCTGCGCCCCGGAGTCGTCCGGGCCCGGGAGCCAGACGTCCAGCGCCCCCTCCGCGTACAGGGTCCGCACGGCCCGCTTGTCGTACTTGCCGACGCTGGTCTTCGGCACCGCGTCCACGAAGGACCAGCGCTCCGGCACCCACCAGCGCGCCACCCGTCCGGTCAGGAACTCCCGCAGCTCGTCCCCGCCGGCCTCGGCGCCCGGCACCAACGACACGCAGGCCAGGGGGCGTTCCTCCCAGCGCGGGTCGGGCACACCGACCACGATGGCCTCCAGGACCGCGGGGTGCTCGATGATCGCGTTCTCCAGCTCGATGGTGGAGATCCACTCGCCGCCGCTCTTGATGCCGTCCTTGAGGCGGTCGCTGACCACCACCCAGCCGCCCGGCTCGATCACGCCGAGGTCGCCGGTGCGCAGCCAGCCGTCGTGGAACTTCTCCGGGGAGTCGGGGGTGTTGTAGTACGAGCCGGTGACCCAGGGTCCGCGCAGCTCCAGTTCGCCCACCGAGGTTCCGTCCCAGGGCTGTTCGGTGCCGTCCTCGGCGATCAGCCGCACGTCGACGTACGGCATCACGCGGCCGCTCTTGGCCAGCCAGCCGACCTCCTCCTCGTCGGGGGTGCCGTACGGAGGGACGGCGAAGGTGGCGAGGGGGCTGGTCTCGGTGAGTCCCCAGCCCTGTGTGAGGCGGACCCCGTAGCGGTCCTTGAGCCGCTGCAGGAGGGCGCGCGGCGGGGTCGCGCCGCCGCAGCCCGCGAGCCGTACGCCGCTCAGGTCCAGCGGGTGCTGTTCGCCGTGGTGGACCAGGCTGTTCCAGATCGTGCAGATCGCGGCCACCGCGGTGGGCCGCTCCTCGTTGATGATGCGGACCAGGTCCGGGGTGTGCAGCTGCCGGCCGTTCATGATCAGGTCGGAGCCGGCGAGCCAGGCGGAGTACGGCCAGCCCCAGGCGTTGGCGTGGAACATCGGCACGATCGGCAGGACCCGGTCGCCTTCGTGCATCGCGAAGCCGGAGCCGCCCGAGACGCCGAGGGTGTGCAGGGAGATCGAGCGATGGCTGTAGGCCACGCCCTTGGGGGCCCCGGTGGTGCCGGTGGTGTAGCAGAGCGCGGCCGCCTCCCGCTCGTCCAGGTCGGGCCAGACGTAGCCGGGCCGCTCGGCCGCGAGCAGTTCGTCCCAGCGGTGCACGGCGATGTGCCCGGGCAGGTCGACCTCCGGCGCGCCGCCGATGACGACCACGTGGCGTACGCTGCCGAGCCGGTCCCGCAGAGGGGTGAGCATGTCCTGGAGGGTCGAGTCGACCAGCAGGACGGAGTCCTCGGCATGCTCGACGATGTAGCCCAACTGGTCCGGGTGGAGACGGAGGTTGAGCGTGTGCAGCACGGCGCCCATGCTCGGTACGGCGAGATAGGCCACCAGGTGTTCGGGGGTGTTCCAGGCGAGCGTGGCGACGCGCTCGCCGGTCTGCACCCCCAACCCGGCCAGTGCGGCGGCGAGTCGTTCGGCCTGGGCGCCGATGTCGGCGAAGGTCTGTAAGGACCGTTCGTTCTCCGCGTCGGCACATCGGATCACCCGGCTGTCCGCGTAGACGCGTTGCCCGTGGGCGAGGAGGTCACGGACGAGCAGCTCGCGGTCCTGCATGGTGCTCTTCATGGTGCGGCCCCTTGGAGGTTGCGCCGTCAGAAGGGCGGAGCCGGCCCCGAGGGTGGAGCCGGCTCCGGGAGTGGTGACGGCTCTGAAGGTCTGGTTCTGGTGATGTGATTCCGAAGGCACGGTGCCGGGGGTGCGATCGGAGCGCGGGTGACGGCGGCGCGCCGTCACCCACGACCGACCGGCCCGCGGCCGGTGCGTCGGATCAGCCCAGGTACTGGATGTCCCCCACCAGCGTGGCGCTGACGTGGTCGTGGTCGAGGAGGTTGACCCGGGCGTTCATCTTTCCGCTGCCGGCCACCATCGCGTAGTTGCCGGTACCTCCGGTGATCTTGAACGTGCCGGCCGGGTAGACCAGGGTGGCCGTCGACACCGGCGCGGTGAGCGCGTAGCTGAAGTTGAGCTTGTCGCCGTCGGCCTCGGTGAGCGTCAGCGTCCCCTTGATGTCGTACTTGCCGGGTATGGTCGCGAGACACACCACCTCGGTCTGGGACCAGGTGGCGCTGCCGACCGGCTTGCCGGTGGCGGTCCCCGTCCCGACCACGTTGTAGCCGTTACAGCCCACGGTGTCCGGATGCGTGGTCGCGACCACGCTGAAGTTCGAGGCGATGTCGACGGTGGGCAGCCAGGTGTCGGCGACGATGCCCGCGCGGTCCGTCTCGGTGGCGAACGTGACGCCCGCCGTTCCGCCGGTGACGAGTAAGGCCGCGGCCGCCACCGCTGCGGTACGCGCGAGCCATCGGTTCGTGAGTCTTGTCATCTTCTCCCCCGGAATGATGCAGAAATCGACCAACTGCGCCTATATGAAGGCCTGTTGGGGACAGCTTCCCTGATCGAAAGCCCTTCCGTCGAGGCATTCCGGCTTTTCCTTCCGGGAGGCACGGATTCCGAAATGTGCCCTCTCCAGGTATCCGCGCGGACCGCCCGTCAGCCGAGCTGGCGGCGTACCAGCGCGTGGAACGGACCGCCCGTGTCGGCGAGGAGTTCGGCCGGCGGTCCCTGCTGGGCGACCCGGCCGTCCGCCATGACGATCACCCGGTCGGCGTCCATGATCGTGGACAGCCGGTGGGCGATCACGACGCGCGTCGCGCGCAGCGTGCGCGTGGACTCGATGACGACGCGCTGGGCCTCGTTGTCCAGGGCGCTGGTGGCCTCGTCCAGGAAGAGGACCCGCGGCTTGCGGATGAGGGCCTGGGCGATCATCAGCCGCTGACGCTGGCCGCCGGAGACCGTGCCGCCGCCGTCGGAGAGCATGGTGTGCATGCCCATGGGCATGGCCTTGATGTCCTCGGCCAGACCGGCCATGGCGGCCGCCTCCCAGGCCTCCTCCGGGGCGTACGGCTCCGCGCCGCGGATGCAGTCGAGGATCGAGCCGGAGAACGGCTGCGCGTTCTGCAGGACGACGCCGCACTGCCGGCGCACGGCCGTCCGGTCGAGCGCCGCCAGATCCTGACCGTCGTACAGCACACTGCCCGCGGCCGGCCTGTCGAAGCCGATGAGCAGGCGGAGCAGGGTCGACTTGCCGCAGCCGCTGGCCCCGACGATCGCGACGAACTCGCCGGGGCGCACCTGGACCGACACGTCGTCCAGGACGAGCGGACCGTCCTCGGTGTACCGGTAGGACAGGTTCTTCGCCTCGACCGCCCCGCTCAGCACCCCCGGCCGGGTGCTGGAGCCTCGCACCTCGGGGGTCTCCCGGAAGACCGGGCCGATCTGCTCGAACATCGGCTGCACGGCGGCGGCCGAGACGAGCGCGCCGGTCAGCTGGGTGACCGAGGAGAGCAGGATCGTCACGGCCGTGCTGAAGGTGAGGAACTCGGCGGCGGACATGCTGCCCCGCGCCGGTCCCGCGAGCAGCATGAACATCACCAGCATGCACAGCGGCGGGCAGACCGCGTTGAGGACGGTGATGACGTTCTTGATCCGGCCGATCCGCTGCTGGAGTTCCCGGGTGCGGGCGAACTCCCGTGCCCAGGCGGCGTAGGCGAAGCTCTCGGCGGCGGCCACGCGCAGCTTGGGCAGCCCCCGCAGGGTCTGGAACGCCTGGTTGTTGAGCTTGTTGCCGAGGGTGAGCAGCCGCCGCTGGTACCGCAGCTGCCACAGCCCGAGGCCCAGGAAGAGGGCCGCGACGACGAACAGCATGGCGAGCGCGACCAGGGCCAGCGGCACGCTGTAGAAGAGCAGCAGGACGAGGTTCATCGTGCCGACGGTGCTCGCCTGCAGACAGACCGAGCCGATGCCGGAGAGCACGCTGCGGATGGCGCTGACGCCCATGGCGGCACTGGCCAGCTCCCCGGTGGAGCTGCCGGCGAAGAACGTCACCGGCAGCCTCAACAGCCGGTCCCAGACGGCCGGTTGCAGGGTGGCCTCGATACGTCCCTCGACCCGCAGGATCGCGATGTTCTGCAGCAGCATGAAGGCCGCCGAGACGACACCGGCCGCGACGAGCGCGAGGGCCGTCTGCACGATGAGACCGTCCTCGGCGCGCGGTACGTACTCGCCGAGGACCTTGCCGGTGGCGAGGGGGACGAGCGCACCGAGGCCGACTGCGACAAGCCCGCCCACGAGGAGGCTGCGCAGGTCGCCGCCGGTCCCCCGCAGGCTGAAACGGAGCAGCCGCGCCAGGCCCGGCCTCCCGTCGGGCAGCGGGCGGTAGAACATGACGGCGCCGGGTTCGAACGTGCCCTCGTCCGCGGCGTCCACGCGTTCCCTGGTGCCGTCGGCCGGGTCGACGGCCTCGTACCCGCCGCGTCGCCACAGCAGGGCGACCGGAGCGCCGTCCTCCTCCCGCCGCCCCACCAGGGGTCCGCTGTTCTCGCGCCACCAGCGTCCGTGGAGGCTCACGACCCGGGTGCGGATCCGTGAGGCGACCGCGATGCGTTCGACGGGGTCGGTCCCCCCGGTGTCGGCGCCGGTCCCGACCGGCTCCGACAGGGTGATGCCCGCCTCGCGGGCGACCAGCCGGCACACGGCGAAGGCGGCGTCGTCGCCCCCGCCGCGCCCGGCCGCCCCGCGCGACCGGCCGCCAGGGCGGCCGATGGAGGCGAGCAGGGCCTGGTCGGCCTGGGTGCGCGCGGCCTCGCCGGCCTGGATGCCGGCCGCCGTGCGGTCCTCGTGGGCGCGCTCGGCCTGTTCGATCCAGTGGTCCAGGGCGTACAGCAGCCGGTACTGCTGGTCGACCATGCCCTGCCACATCGCCCCGTCGACGAGGAGCGCGGCCGCGGTGTCGTACCCGTCGTACCCCTCGTACACGGCGCCGTAGCGGACGCTGCCCGGGGTGATCTGCATCCACAGCACGTCGTCGTCGGCCGCGCCCGGGCCGGCGGTGGCGCGGCTCTCGAGGGGGGCCTGGTAGAGGACGCGCAGGCCGCGCCCGATGCCGAGCGCGAAGGCGTTCTCCAGGGGACTCAACGGCACCTCGCCGACGCCGTACGCCCCCTGCCCGTATCCCCCGTGGCCGTACTCCCCCGGTCCGTACTCGCCCTGGCCGTACTCCCCCGGTCCGTACTCCGCCTGTCCGTACGGCTGTAGCTCGCGCAGTTCGACGCGGCGCAGCAGGCAGCCCTGGAGGGGGCGGCCGATCAGGGTGTGGCCGGGGCCCTCCGCCGGGCCGAGCAGCAGCGTGCCCGGCGCCAGGCGGCCCAGGAAGTGCCAGTGGCCCTCCTGCGCCGCGTCGATCGCGAACAGGTCGAGCTCGCCCTCGACGACGAGCCACAGCACGAGCGGCCCCTCAAGCGAGAGGCTGCGCATGCCCGTGCAGTCGAGGGGCGTGCCGAGCCCGCCCAGGGCGGCCACGACGGGGTCCGCAGCGACGGGTGCGGGGTGGGGGGACGTCACCTCAGTGCTCCTTGACCAGTTCGGCGTACGCGCCCCGCGCCGCGAGCAGCTGCTCGTGCCGCCCGCGCTCGACGACGGTGCCCCGCTCCAGGACGACGATCTCGTCGCTGTCGCGGACGGTGCTCAGCCGGTGGGCGATGACCACGCAGGCGCAGCCCCGGCGCCGCAGGTTGTCGATGACGAGACGTTCGGTCGCCGCGTCCAGGGCGCTGGTCACCTCGTCGAGGACCATGACGCTGGGACGGCGTACCAGCGCCCGTGCGATCTCCAGGCGTTGGCGCTGGCCGCCGGAGAAGTTGTGGCCGTCCTGCTCGACCCGGCTGTGGATGCCGCCGGGGCGGCGCGCGATCACCTCGTACACGGCGGCGTCCTGGAGCGCGGCCACGACGGCCTCGTCGGGGATGGAGGGGTCCCAGAGGGCGACGTTGTCGCGGACGGTGCCCTCGAAGAGGAAGACGTCCTGGTCGACGAAGGAGACGGAGGCGGCGAGCGCGCCGCGCGGGATGTCCTCGAGACGCATGCCGTCGATGCGGATGGCGCCCTCCCAGGGGGCGTAGAGCCCGGAGATCAGCCGCGAGACGGTGGACTTGCCGCTGCCGGAGCCGCCGACCAGCGCGACCTGCTGTCCGGGGCCGACCGAGAGCGAGAAGTCCTGCAGGAGCGGGGCGTCCAGCGGGCTGTAGCCGAAGGTGATGCCGTCGAGCACCACGTGGCCCTTGAGGCGGCGGGTGGCGGCGGGCGGCTCGCGCCGTGAGTAGATCGGGTCGACGGGGAAGTTCTCGACGTCCTTGAGCCGGGCGACGTCGGCCGCGAAGTCCTGGATGCGGCCGGCCACGCCGTTGAGCCGGGTGATCGGGGTGGTGAAGCTGGTGATGAGGGCCTGGAAGGCGACGAGCAGACCGACCGAGAGGTGCCCCTCGACCGCGCGCAGGCCGCCGATCATCAGGATCAGCGCGCTGTTGAGCGCGGCAAGCGTCGGGGCGACGACCGCCAGCCACATGCTGGGGACGCCGAGCCGCTGCCGCACGTCGAGGGTGACGGCGTGCTGGCCCGCCCAGCGGCGGAAGAAGCCGTCCTCGCCGCCGGTGGCCTTCATCGTCTCGATGAGCTGCAGACCGCTGTAGGAGGTGTTGGTCAGCCGGGCGCTCTCGGCGCGGAGCTTCTGGGTGTCGGTGGCCCTCACGTGGATCACGATCCGCATGGCCACGACGTTGAGCAGCGCGATGCCGATGCCGACGACCGTCAGCTGCGGGTCGTACGTCCAGAGCAGTACCGCGTAGAGGACCACGACCACCGCGTCCACGCCGGCGGCGGCGAGGTCCCGTGCCAGTGTCTCGGCGACCGCGTCGTTGGACTGCAGGCGCTGCACCAGGTCGGCCGGGTTGCGCTGGGAGAAGAAGGCGACGGGAAGGCGGAGCAGATGCCGCAGGAAGCGGGCGCTGCCGAGCGTGGAGGAGATGATGCGGCCGCGCAGCAGGTTGGACTGCTGGAGGAGGGTGAGCACCGCCGTGAGCAGCAGGGCCGCCGCCATCGACGCGAAGAGCACGCCGAGCAGTGAGGTCTGCTCGCCGATCAGGAACATGTCGATGTACGTCCGGCTCAGCGCGGGTACCGCCGCACCGACCACGACGAGGAGGAGGCTGGCGAGCACGGCGGCGAGCAGGGTGCCCGAGGTGCCGCGCAGGCGGGCGGGCATGGCGCCCATGACGCCGGGCTTCCGCCCGGTGCGGCGGAAGCCCTCGCCGGGCTCGAAGGTGAGCACGACGCCGGTGAAGCTGGTGTCGAACTCGTCCATGGGCACGAAACGCCGCCCCTTGGCCGGGTCGTTGATGTGGACGCCGCGGCGGCCGAGGCGGCGGCCGATGCCCTCGTAGACGACGTAGTGGTTGAACTCCCAGAAGAGGACGGCCGGCGGCCCCACTCCGGCGAGCGCGGCCAGGTCCATCTGCATGCCCTTGGCCTTCAGGCCGTAACTGCGGGCGGCCTTGAGGAGGTTGCTGGCGCGGGATCCGTCGCGGGAGACGCCGCAGGCGATGCGGAGCTCCTCCAGGGCGACGAACCGGCCGTAGTGGCCGAGCACCATGGCGAGCGCGGCGGCGCCGCACTCCACCGCCTCCATCTGCAGCACGGTGGGGGTGCGGACGGGGCGGGGGGTACGGCCCTTCGGGACGGGCCTGCGGCGCCGGGGGCTTCGGCCGGCCGGCTCGGGGCGGCGGCGCCGGCTGCCGCCCTGCGGCACGGGGCGGTGCCGCCGGTGTCCGGAGGACGGGAGCCGGGGGGGCTGGGTCGTGTCGGGCGACGCGGTCACGGGTGCGGCCAATCGAGCTGGGGGGTCGTGTCGGGCGGGCGAGGTCACGGGAGCAGCCAGTCGACGGGGCGCTGGGCGGCCAGGTGGACGGTTCCGGTGACGGGCGTCGTGGAGTCGACGGCGTACGGGGGCCCGTCGGCCGAGGACCACCGGTAGCCGGACGGGGTCGCGGCCGAGCGCTCCAGCTGGACGAGCACCGCGACCGGGTTGCCGTTCCGGGCGAACTGCGCGGCGAGCCTGCTGTCACCGAGGAAGCCGCTGATCTGCGCCGGCGTCTGGGGGGCGCGGCCGACCGCCTTGACCCGGCCGCGGAGCACACCGAACCGCTGCTGGGGCGCGGACTGGACGCCGAGGTCGACCTGGGCGCCGACGGGGATCGCCGCACCGCTGCCGCCGGGCACGTAGAGCAGGGCCACCAGCGGGTCGTCCGGGTTCTTCACGCGTTCCACGGTCGCCACATCGGCGCCGGTGGTGACGACGAGACCGGTCTTGGCGAGGAGGGTCGTCACCCGCCCTCCGTCGACCACGCGGACGTCCCGGTCGCCCTGTGCCGTCCGGACCGTGAGCAGGGGGGTGTCCGGGGACACCAGCTGTCCCTCCTCGGCGTGGACGGCGGTGACCTGTCCCGCGAACGGGCTCTGCAGGAGGTAACTGCCCTCGGCCCGGGTGAGAATGCCGGGTGCGCTCAGCTTGGAGGACACGGATCCGGTGAATGCCCAGAAGGTCGCGGCGGCCATCACGACGACGGTGACCACGAGCACGAGCCGGCCCTGCGGGCGCGCGAACCGTACCGGCAGGTCGAGTTCTTCGGGCGATTGCAGCTTGGAAAGCGCCTTCTGACGGAACTGCACGGACTCTTCCTTCGACTGCATTCTTCACGGGGTTGCCGAATTGACCGGCAGAAGCCGCTTTCCATGAGCGGGAAGGGCAGCCGTGAACCCCGGAACGGAATGCGTTCCGGGGTTCACGGATGTACCGCTCAGAGACCGGCGACACCGACGTTGACACCGGCGAGGCCCGTGACGACGCCCGGCAGGGACTGCACGCCCTGGACGGTCTGGAGCGAGGTCACGGTGCCGAGGACGGTGCTGACGTCGCCGACCACGGCACCGGCGAGGCCGCCGGAGATGGCGAGGCCGCCGGAGACGGCGTCGAGCTCGGCGTCGGCGATCTCACGGGTCTCGATGTCGTTA
Organism: Streptomyces sp. NPDC056480; assembly: GCF_042795405.1. NCBI lineage: Bacteria > Bacillati > Actinomycetota > Actinomycetes > Kitasatosporales > Streptomycetaceae > Streptomyces > Streptomyces sp. NPDC056480. The sequence goes on from NZ_JBHTSA010000048.1 coordinate 16,413, forward strand.
CGCATGTGTGCGCACCCTTCAATTCGTGTGAATGTTTTTACCCCGGCCGGAATCAAGCACCGTTCCGACGGCGGCCGCGATGTGCTGATGTAAGCACGCGAACGGGTTGCCCGGCCAACCGAGTTGACGTGCCGCGGCACACGAATTCATCACCGAATCGATGGGCGTTTCGATCTATTTGACAGATCGCCAGGAGATCACCACAGGTTCTCCGCAGGATCGAGTAACAGAAATGGGCCCCCGGTCGCCCTCGCGGAACGCAAGGGGACATAGGCCCCTGAAGCGGGGGGAGGGCGGCCGCCGGGTCGAGCGGCGACACAAGGGGAAGGATCCCCTCCTCTTGCACGATGTGAAGATTCGCCGGAGCGACGCTCGGTGAGGAGGTCGGCACCGCGGGTGCCGACCCGACTCCGGGCGCCGCTCCGGCGAAGAGACCTCGCCGCTCCGGCGAAGACCTCGCGGCTCCGGCGAGGAGACGACCCCGGCTAGGACACCGACGCCTTCTCGGGAGCGGGGGCGGCGGCCGACGCCGTCTCCGCGGCCGGGCGTGCCGCGGCGCGCGTCCGCAGGCCGAGGCCCGCGATCAGCGCGACCAGGGCGAACGCCGCGGCACCGATCCAGAAGGTGAGGGTGAAGCCGGACTCCGCCGGCAGCGGCGGGACGCCGGCCGGGAGGTGCTCGATGGTCTGCGAGGCGAGGATCGTGGTGACGACCGCGCTGCCGATCGCGCTGCCCGTGGAGCGGGAGATGGAGTTGATGCCGTTGGCGATGCCGCTCTGGTGGTGCGGGACGCTCGACATGATGACGGCCGGCATGGCCGCGTAGCCGAAGCTGACGGCCGCGCCGACGACGACCCCGGCCCCGATCACCGAGGCCGTGTGGCCGTGGCCGAGGGCGAGCCAGGCGAAGCCGACGGCGCCGAGGCCCGCTGCCAGGGCGAGGGCCGTGCGCGGTCCGCGGTGGCGGACCAGCTGGCCGCCGATCGGGGAGGCGAGCAGCGAGACGATCGCGCCGGGCAGCAGGAACTCCACGGAGGCGCGCAGGATGGACGCGTCGAAGCCGTAGCCGGTGAGGGCCTCGGGCATCTGGACGAGGTAGGAGACGCCGAGGAAGTTCGCGAACATGCCGAAGCCGACGAGGATGCCGGCCAGGTTGGCCATGAGGACCGGGCGGTGGACGAACATCTTCATGTCGACGAGCGGTTCGCGGACCTTGCGCTCCACGAGGACCCAGACGACCGCCATGACGGCCGCGCCGGCGAAGCTGCCGAGCGTCCGCGCCGAGGCCCAGCCCCACTCGTGGCCCTGCGAGATGGGCAGCAGGAGCAGCAGCAGCGTGATGCCGAGGGTGAGCGCGCCGAGGAAGTCGGTCCGGCCGCCCGTCTTGTGGCGGGTCGCGGGGACGAGGAACACGACCGCGAGCAGGGCGAGCGCGGCGAAGCCGGTCGCCATCCAGAAGGCGCTGCGGTAGTCGGCGTCGGAGCCGGAGGTGAGCAGGCCGGTCGCGACGAGGGCGAGGCCGCTGCCGAAGGCGAGGGTGCCGCTGACCAGGGACATGGCGCCGGGCAGCTTCTGCGGCCTGACCTCCTCGCGCAGGACGGAGAGGGCGAGCGGGAAGATCGCGGTGGCGGCGCCCTGGAGGACGCGGCCGAGGATCAGCAGGGGCAGCGAGGTCGCGAGGGCGGCGACGACGGAGCCGACGACCATGACGCCGAGGACGGCGACGAGGGTGGGCTTCTTGCCGTGCTGGTCGCCGAAGCGGCCGAGGAGCGGGGTGAACACGGCGGCGGAGAGCAGCGTGGCGGTGGTCACCCAGCTCACGTTGGCCGTGGAGGTGCCGAGGTCGGTGCGGATGAGGCCGAGGATCGGGACCGGCAGCGTCTGCATCATCGAGACGACCATGGCGGCGAGACTCAGGGCGAAGACGATGACCGTCTCGCGCCGGGCATCGGCGACGGGCGGTGTGGGGGCATGACTCATGGCAGGGAGGGCCTTTTCCGGTGACGCGGGAGCTTCAGATCATCGATGTTTGATGTCATCAAGTACTTGCCCGAAGGTAGACCCGGATACTTGAGGTGGTCAAGTAAACAATTGATAATGTCAAGTGTTCTGAGTAGGCTCGACCCATGAGCGTGACGACCGAGACCCCCACCAGGCTCCAGCTCATGGAGCTCCTCGCCGCCATCGGCACGGCCCAGTGGCGCGACTTCGCGGCCGCCGCGGCACACCACGGTCTGACCTCCACCCAGGCGAAGGTCCTCGCCCAGCTCAACGGCCCGCTGCCGATGCGCGCCCTCGCCACCCTGCTCGTGTGCGACGCGTCCAACGTCACCGGCATCATCGACCGCCTGGAGGCCCGCTCCCTGGTCCGCCGCGAGCCCGACCCCTCCGACCGCCGCGTCAAGAACGTCGTGGCGACCGACGAGGGCCGGGACGTCATCCGCCGCGTCCGCGAGGAGATGCAGGCCACCAGCGGCGCCCTCGACACCCTCGACGCGGCCGAGAGCGCGACCCTCTACGACCTGCTCGCCCGGCTCCGCCCCGGCATGGAGAGGAACGCCTGACCCACAGGTCAGGGACTCGTCGTCGAGACCGCGTACACCCGGGGGAACGCCGGGTCGGTGAGGTCGACCGTCAGATCGGTCGCCGGACGCGGCTCCTCCCGCTTCACCGTCGTGCCGGCCCAGTTCATGCCGTCGGCGAAGCTCCAGCCCGCGATGTCCGCGTCACGGTCACCGACCGTGATCCGGCCCGGGGTGAGCGCGGCGCGGCTCGTGCCGGACTCGGCGAGGAAGCCGTCCAGGTCGGCGGCGGTCGTCGTGAACTGCACGTACAGCCGGCTGGTCTTCCAGTTGCTCGTCTCGTAGTAGGCGACCCCCCACGCCCCGGCGGGGATCGGGACCTCGAAGATCCGGCGCTTCATCAGCGAGGGCCAGTTGTCCTGGAGGCCGGCGGCCGAGGACTCGCGCTCCTTGTCGCGGCCGCTGTCACGGCTCTGGCCCGCGGAGATGACGAGATAGCCGGCCGGGATGCCCACGAGCAGGACGATGATGACGGCGGTCAGCCAGCGGCGGCGGATCATGTGCCGGCGGTCCTCGGGGAGCCTGCCCCCGGGGTCGCGCGGCGGGGCGGACTGGTGGGGCAGGGTCATGAAGGCGGGTCCTCGGGGATACGGGGGGCACGGCCCGAGGTCCCGCTGCGCAGGGCCTGGGCGTAGCGCTCGTACCGTTCGTACCGCTCCACCCGGCGCCGGTTGGCGCGGCGGAAGCGGCGGGCGACGAGCCGGGCGAGGTCGGCGGCGCCGACCATCCCCGCCTCGGGGCCGAGCTGGGCGCGGGTGATACGGGCCTCGGGACGGTAGCCGCGGCCGGTGAGGTGGCGGCGGAAGGAGTCCCTGGCGGGGCCGATGAGCAGGTCGTCGGCGGCCGAGACGCCACCGCCGATGACGAAGCAGGAGGGGTCGAGGGCGGCGGCGAGGTTGGCGATGCCGACGCCGAGCCACTGACCGATGTCCTGGAACAGCTCCACGCACATGGCGTCGCCCTCGCGGGCGAGCTCGGTGATGAGCGGTCCGGTGATCTCGGGGACGTTCCCCTTGACGCGTTCGATGAGCCCGTACGCGACCGGGGAGTCGGCGGCGGCCAGCTCGCGGGCCTCGCGGACCAGGGCGTTGCCGGAGCTGTACTGCTCCCAGCAGCCGCGGTTGCCGCAGGGGCAGCGGTGGCCGCCGGGGACGACCTGCATGTGGCCGAACTCGCCGGCCACCCCGAACCTGCCGCGCTTGACCTGGCCGCCCTCCAGGATGGCGCCGCCGATGCCGGTGCCGAGGGTGATCATGACGAGGTGGTCCTCGCCGCGTCCGGCGCCGAAGCGCCACTCGGCCCAGGCGGCGGTGTTGGCGTCGTTGTCCACCATGACGGGGACGGCGAGGCGGCTCTGGAGGGCGTCCTTGAGCGGCTCGTTGCGCCAGGCCAGGTGCGGGGCGAAGAGCACGGTGGCCCGCTCGGCGTCGACCCAGCCGGCCGCGCCGATGCCGACGGCGTGCACGTCGTGCCGGTCGGAGAGGTCAAGGACCAGCTCGACGATGGTGTCCTCGACGACCTTGGCGCTCTTGGACTTGTCCGGGGTCTCCGTGCGGAGCTTCTCCAGGATGTTGCCGTCGGCGTCCACGACGCCGGCCATCACCTTCGTACCGCCGATGTCGATGCCGACGGTCGGCACCCGCGGCGCCGTCAGATGGGAGCGCCGCTCCCGGGTGCCGACGGTCCGCAGCACGGTGCCCCGGGCCGATCCCCGGTGGGCGAGGTCACGGTAGGTACTCATCGGCTCCGATTCTGCCAGGTGGGGTGTCAAGGGGCCGTTCGATCGCGGCCGCGTCCGTCACGTCCCGGACGGCCGCTCCAGTTCGTGGCGCAGGTCCTCCAGCTCGGTGCCGCCGGCCATCTGCCGGGTCAACTCGTCGAGCGTGACGGAGCCCTTGGTGTGGCTGCCGGCCATGACGCCCCGCTTCAGCAGCACGAAACGGTCGCCGACCAGGTACGCGTGGTGCGGGTTGTGGGTGATGAGGACCACGCCGAGACCCTGGTCGCGGGCGGCGGCCACGTACTTCAGGACGACGCCGGACTGCTTGACGCCGAGCGCCGCGGTCGGCTCGTCGAGGACGAGGACCTTCGCGCCGAAGTGGACGGCCCGGGCGATGGCCACGCACTGGCGCTCGCCGCCGGAGAGGGTGCCGATGGGCTGGTCGACGTCGCGCAGGTCGATGCCCATGCGGAGCAGCGCCTCGCGGGTGGTGGTCCGCATCAGGCCCACGTCGAGCCGCTTGAAGGGGCCGGAGCCCTTGGTGGGCTCGGAGCCGAGGAAGAAGTTCCGCCAGACGGGCATGAGCGGGACGACGGCGAGGTCCTGGTAGACGGTGGCGATGCCCCGGTCGAGGGCCTCGCGCGGGTTGGCGAGGGTGACCTCCTCGCCCTCGATGCGGAAGGTCCCCGTGTCGTGCCGGTGGAGGCCGGCGACGATCTTGATGAGGGTGGACTTGCCGGCGCCGTTGTCGCCGAGGACGCAGGAGATCTCGCCGGAGCGGACCTCCAGGGAGACCCCTTCGAGGGCGCGGATGTTGCCGTAGTACTTGCTGACGTCGTCGAGCTCGACGAGCGGAGCGGACTCGGTCTTCGTGGCCGTCGTCACTTGGTGGCCTCCACGCGCTTACGGATCCAGGCGTTCAGCAGGGTCGCCAGGAGGAGCATCGCTCCCAGGAAGAACTTGAACCAGTCCGGGTTCCACTCGGCGTACACGATGCCCTTGCTCGTCATGCCGAAGATGAGGGCGCCGATCGCCGAGCCGATGGCGGAGCCGTATCCGCCGGTGATCAGACAGCCGCCGATGACGGCCGCGATGATGAAGATCAGCTCGTTGCCGACGCCCTCGCCCGACTGGACGACGTCGAAGGAGAAGAGCAGGTGCTGGCCGGAGATCCAGGCGCAGAACGCCACACCCAGATAGAGGCCGATCTTCGTCCGGTAGACCGGGACGCCGACCGCGCGGGCCGCGTCGGCGCCGCCGCCGACCGCGAAGATCCAGTTGCCGAAGCGGGTGCGGAGCAGGATCCAGGTGGCGAGCGCGACCAGGCCGAACCACCACAGGATGGTGACCTTGAACTCGACGCCGCCGATGGTCAGCTGCGAGGCGAAGAGCTCGCGGGCGGAGGAGAAGCCCTCCATGTCGGCGATGGTCTTCGTGGAGACGGTGCCGCTGATCAGCTTGGTGAGGCCGAGGTTCAGGCCGGTCAGCATGAGGAAGGTGCCGAGCGTGATGATGAAGCTGGGCAGCTTCGTACGGGTCAGCATGACGCCGTTGAAGGCGCCGATCGCCAGGGTGACGAGCAGCGAGACGCCGACGCCGACCCAGACGTTCGCCGTCATCTGGTAGCTGAACATCGACGAGACCAGGGCCGAGCTGGTGACCAGGACACCCGCGGACAGGTCGAACTCGCCGCCGATCATGAGCAGCGCGACGGGGACCGCCATGATGCCGAGGGTGGAGGCCGCGTAGAGCACGGTGCCGAGGCTCGACGGGTTCAGGAAGCTGTCGGCGGTCACCGAGAAGAAGACGAAGACGGCGATCGCGCCGACGACCGAGCCCAGCTCGGGGCGGGCCAGCAGCTTCTTCAGCGGGGTGGTGCGCAGCAGCCGTTCGTCGACGTGGTCGAGCCCGTCCGACGGTGGGGCGGTGGAGCTCATCGGGTGCCCCGCTCGGCGTACTCGACGAGCTTCGCCGCGTCGTCCTTGGTGATGATCTGCGGGCCGGTGAGGACCGGCTTGCCGCCGCCGAGGACGTTGGCGTTGTAGCGGTAGAGCCAGAGCAGGTCGACGGCCTCGTAGCCCTGGAGGTAGGGCTGCTGGTCGACGGCGAAGCCGAGCGTGCCGGCCTGGAGGGAGGCGGCGACCTTGGCGTTGAGGTCGAAGGTGTCGATCTCGGCCTTGCTCCCGGCGCTCTTGGCGGCCTGGACGGCGGCGTCGGCGAAGGGGGCGCCGAGGGTGACGACGGCGTCGACGGACTTGTCGGACTGGAGCTTGGCCTCGATGGACGCCTTGACGTCCGGCATGTTGGTGCCGTCGACGTAGAGGTTGACCAGCTCGCCGTCGAAGGTCTTCTTCGTGCCGGCGCAGCGCTGCTCGTGGCCGACGTTGCCCTGCTCGTGCAGGACACAGAGGGCCTTCTTCTTCCCCCGCTTGTCGAGCTCCTCGCCGACGGCCTCACCGGCGACGGTCTCGTCCTGGCCGATGTGGGTGAGCGCGCCGTAGGCCTTGGACTGCTCGGCGCCCGAGTTCACGGTGATCACCGGGATGCCGGCCTTGACGGCCTTCTCGACGGCGGCCTTCATGGCGTCCGGCTTCGCGAGCGTGACGATCAGACCGTCGACGCCCTTGGCGACGTACGAGTCGATCAGCTGCGCCTGCTGCTGGGCCTCGTCGCTGTGGGCGTAGAGGAAGTTGATGTTGTCCTTGGCGGCGGCCTGCTTGGCGCCCTTCTGGACGATGTCCCAGAAGGTGTCGCCGTCACCCGAGTGGGTCACCATGGCGAAGGTCCAGCGGGGGGTGTCGACGGCCGCCCTGCCCTGGGCCTCGGCGGCCTTGCGGGCGTCCTCCGCCCGCTTTCCGCCGGTGCTGCTGCACCCGGCGAGCGCCCCGGTGAGCGCGAGCGCGAGCACAACGCCGACTGCGGCGCGTACCCCTCCTGTCCGAAGCCTGGTCACGAGGCCGTGCCCTCCTTTGTGTCCTTTGCGTGCATTGCAGTCGTGCATTGCAGTATCGGTCATGCGGGTCGTGGCGCTCGCCAGGGGGCCGGTGTCCGGCTCCCTGGCCGGTGGGGTACGGCCTACGGACGGACCATCAGCTGGAACTCGAAGGAGTAGCGGCCGGCCCGATAGAGGTGGGAGCCGTACTCGACGGCGCGGCCCGTGTCGTCGTAGGTGACGCGCTCCATCGTCAGCAGCGGCGCGCCCTCCCGTTCGTCGAGCAGGGCGGCCTCGTCGGCGGTCGCGGCGCGGGCGCCGACGGCCTGGCGGGCGCTGTGCAGGGTGAGCGCGGCGGAGCGGAGCATCCGGTAGAGGCCGGTGGTCTCCAGCAGCGCGGTGTCCGGTTCGCCGGGGCCGAGGAGCCCGGCGGGCAGGTGGTTGCGCAGGTACGCCATCGGTTCGCCGTGCGCGGTGCGGAGCCGTTCCAGATAGACGACCTCACTGCCCTCGGGTACGCGGAGGGCCGCGGCGACCGGGCCGGTGGCGGGTTCGACGCGGTTGGCCAGGACCCGGGTGGCGGGGAGCTGCCCGGCGGCGTCCAGGTCGTCGTACAGACTGCTGAGCTCCAGCGGGCGGCGGACGGTGCTGTGCACGACCTGGGTGCCGACGCCCCGGCGGCGGACCAGGAGGCCCTTGTCCACGAGGGTCTGGATGGCCTGCCGGACGGTGGGACGGGAGAGGCCGAGACGGGTGGCGAGGTCGATCTCGTTGCCGAGGAGGGTGCCCGGGGTCAGCGTGCCGTTCTCCACGGCGCTCTCCAGCTGCTGGGCCAGCTGGAAGTAGAGCGGGACCGGGCTGGTGCGGTCCACGGAGAGCGGGGGCAGGGCGGAGCCTGACTGCTTGGACACGGGGGGAGCGTAGCCCGGGGCGCTGATGACGGGAAGTCGTGACGTCCGGTTGTCCTGACAAATCCTTGACACCGGGGACGGGCGGCTCCACGGTGGGGCCATGCGCATCGGACTCATCGGTACGGGCCGGATCGGGAGCTTCCACGCGGGTGTGCTGGCCCGCCACCCGGAGGTCGAGTCGCTGGTCGTGGCGGACGCGGACGCCTCGCGGGCGGCCGGGGTCGCCGGGGCGCTCGGCGCGGAGGCCGCGCCGGACGTGACCGCCCTGTTCGGGCACGCCCTGGACGCCGTGGTGATCGCCTCGGCGACGGCGGCGCACGCGGAGCTGATCGCCCGCGCGGCGGGCGCCGGGCTCCCGGCCTTCTGCGAGAAGCCGATCGCCCTGGACGTGCCGGGGACGGCGACCGCGCTCACGGCGGTGGCCGAGGCGGGCACGGAGCTCCAGCTCGGCTTCATGCGGCGCTTCGATCCGGGGTACCGGGCGGCGCGCGAGGCGGTGCGCTCGGGGCGGCTCGGCCGGCTGCACACCGTGCGGGCGGCGACCTCCGACCCGGCGCCGCCGCCGGCCGCGTACCTCCCGCTCTCCGGCGGTCTCTTCCGGGACTGTCTGGTGCACGACTTCGACATCGTGCGCTGGGTGACCGGGCGGGAGGTCGTGGAGGTGTACGCGACGGGCTCGGACGCCGGTCCCGCGATGTTCCGGGAGGCCGGGGACGTGTCCACGGCCGCCGCGCTGCTCACCCTGGACGACGGCACGCTCGTCACGGCGACGGCGACCCGCCGCAACGGCGCCGGGTACGACGTCCGGATGGAGCTGGCGGGCGAGCTGGACCAGATCGCGGTGGGCCTGGACGACCGCACCCCGCTCACCTCGGTGGAGCCCTGGGCGTCGGCACCGCCGGGGAAGCCCTGGACCGGCTTCCTGGAGCGGTTCGCCCCCGCGTACGAGGCGGAGCTCGACGCCTTCGTACGGCTGGTCCGCGGCGAGGCGCCCAACCCGTGCGACGGCCGGGAGGCCCTGGCGGCGCTCCGGATCGCCGAGGCGTGCGAGCACTCGCGGCGGGAGCGGCGACCGGTCCTGGTGGCCGACATCGGCTAGCGGCCCCCCGGCGCCGAGACCGGACCGGGATGCCTCACGACCGGACCGGTCGGCCTCACGACCCGACCGGTCGGCCTCAGCACGGCACCGGTCGACGTCACCACCGGACCGGAAGGTGCCGGACTCCGCGCATGAGGAGGCCGGGGAGCCACTCCCAGGGCTCGCCCTCGGGGTCGAGTTCCAGGTCCGGGAAGCGGTCGAGGAGGGTCCGGAGCGCGATCCGGCCCTCCAGCCGGGCGAGCGGGGCGCCCAGGCAGTAGTGGATGCCGTGCCCGAACGCCAGATGGCCCCGGGTGTCCCGGCGGATGTCGAAGCGGTCGGGCTCGGGGAACCGGGCCGGGTCGCGGTCGAGCGCCCCGATGGCGACCAGGACGTACTGGCCCGCCGGGATCTCGGTGCCGCCGAGCACGACGGGCTCCCGGCTGAAGCGGAAGGTGCTGGTCTCCACCGGTCCGTCGTACCGCAGGGACTCCTCGATCGTCCCGTCCAGGAGGCTCGGGTCGGCGCGCAGGGCGGCGAGCTGCTCGGGGTGGGTGAGCAGGTTGCGGACGGTGTTGGCGATCAGGTTGACGGTGGTCTCGTGGCCCGCGATGAGCAGCAGATAGGCCATGGCCCGGAGTTCGGGCCCGGAGAGCCGGTCGCCGTCCTCGGCGCGGGCGGCGATCAGACCGGAGAGCAGGTCGTCGGCGGGGCCCGCGGCCCGCTTGTCCTCGATGAGCGAGTCGAGGTAGGCGCCGAAGTCCACCATGCTCCGGGCGAAGTCCGCTTCGCCGGTGGGGCTGACCAGCTCCGACGACCAGCGGCGGAAGGTGTCCCGGTCCGCCGCGGGGACCCCGAGGAGCTCGCAGATGACGGTGATCGGCAGCGGGTACGCGAAGGAGTCGACGAGGTCGGCCCGGCCGGCCGGTTCCATCGCGTCGATCAGGTCCGCGGTGAGCCGCTCGATGCGGGGCCGCAGGGCTTCCACCCGGCGGCCGGTGAACTCCCCCGTGACCAGGCGGCGCAGCCGGGTGTGGTCGGGCGCGTCGGCCGAGAGGAGGTGGACGCCGATGATGTCCTCCTCGGGCGGCCGTACTCCGATCACGTGCGGGGACTTGGCGAGCCGGGGGTCGGCGAGCGCCGCGCGTCCCTCCTCGTGGCCGACGACCAGCCAGAACTGGAAGCCGTCGGGCATCCGCACCTCGTGGACGGGGCCGGTCTCGCGGAGCTTCGCGTAGTAGGGGTACGGATGCGCGGTGAAGTCCGCGCCGTACTCCCCCAGTTCGATGACGGACATCGACGCAGACTATCCGAAGGCGGCGGAGCCGAAGTGATCAGTTCTGGCCGTCCTCGTCCCCTCCTGTGGGCAGGAGGCCCGCGTCGTGGACGAGGAGGGCGATCTGGACGCGGTTGTTGAGGCCGAGTTTGGCGAGGACCCGCGAGACATGGGTCTTGACCGTGGGCACGCTCATGTACAGCTCGGCTGCGATCTCCGCGTTGGACAGGCCCCGGCCGACGGCGACGGCCACCTCCCGCTCACGGTCGGCGAGTTCGGTGAGGCGTCCGGCGGCCGCGGTGCGCGGGGACTGCTCCGGCTGTCCGGCGACATGGGTCATGAGCTGGCGGGTGACGGCCGGAGACAGCACCGGGTCCCCGGCGGCGACCCGGCGGACGGCTGCGACGATCTCGGCGGGCGGCGTGTCCTTGAGGACGAAGCCGGCCGCGCCGGCCCGCAGGGCGCGCAGCACCTGCTCGTCGGCGTGAAAGGTGGTGAGGACGACGACCTCGGGGGCGCCGGGCTCGGCGCGCAGCCGCTCGGTGGCGGTGAGCCCGTCCACGTGCGGCATGCGGATGTCCATGAGGACGACGTCGGGGGCGTGGCGGGCGACGAGTTCGGGGACCTCGCGGCCGTCGGCGCCCTCGCCGACGATCTCCAGGTCCTCGGCGCCGCCGAGCATCAGGGTGAGGCCCGCGCGGACCAGGGGGTCGTCGTCGACGATGAGCAGCCGGATGGTCATGGGGGCCACGGTAGCCAGGCGTGCAGGGAGAACCCGCCGTCGGGTGCGGGTCCGTGCTCCATCCGGCCACCGGCGAGCGCGGCGCGTTCGGTGAGTCCGATCAGGCCCTGGCCGGAGCCGGGAACGGGCGGGACCGGTCCGGCGGGTGCCGGGTTGTGGACGTCGACGGTGAGGCCTTCGCCGGGGCGGCCGCGGACGGTGACGGTGACCGTGGTGCCGGGGGCGTGCTTGCGGGCGTTGGTGAGGCCCTCCTGGGCGATGCGGTAGACGGTACGGCCGGTGGCGGCGGGCACGGTGGCCGGTTCGTCCACGGTGGTGTCGAGGACGACGTCCGCCCCGGCCTCGCGGGACTCGTCGATCAGCGCGTCGAGGGTGGCGAGGGTGGGCTGCGGCCGGTCGGCCCCGTCGCCGTTCTCGCCGGGGGCGCGCAGCACGCCGATGATCTCGCGGAGGTCCTGGAGGGCCTCGTGGGCGCTGTCGCGGATGACGCCGGCGGCGCGGGCGACCTGCTCGGGCGGGGCGTCGGGGCGGAACTCCAGGGCTCCGGCGTGCACGCTGAGCAGGGTGAGCCGGTGGGCGAGGACGTCGTGCATCTCGCGCGCGATGGCCTCGCGGGCGAGCCGCTGGGCCTGGGCGGCGCGCAGCTCGGCCTCGGCCTCGGCGCGGCGGGCGCGTTCCCTGAGGGCCTCGACGAGCTGGCGGCGGGAGCGGACGAGCATGCCCCAGGCGGTGACGAGCAGGATGAGCGTGAAGCCGAGGGCGATGGAGAGCCCGGTGTTGGTGGTGGGGTCGGGCCGGATGAAGGCCTGTGCGGTGGAGGTCGCGACGGCGAGCGCGCCGATCGCGGCGACCTCGCGGAAGGGTTTGCGAACGGCGACGCTGAAGAGGCTCGCGAGGAGGGCGCCGGCGGCGACCGGGGCCACGATGTTGAGCAGGGAGAGGCCGATCGCGAGCCCGGCGGGCCAGCGGCGACGCAGCCAGAGGGCGCAGCAGGCGGCGGCGCCCAGGAGCTGGTCGACGAGGGTGACGGCCTCGCTCGTGTACTCCGCGCTGGTGTCGGCGGCGATGAGGCCGACGAAGGCGGCGAGCAGGAAGAGCGAGGTGTCCACGATCCAGTCGCGGACGGTACGGCGGGGCCGGCCCTCCCCGTTCCCACCGGGTTCGACCAGGTGGGAGGGGAGCAGCCAGCGCTGCCGGTCCGTGCGAGTCATACCGGCAATGTACGCAGCCGGGGGCGGCGTGCGGGGCATCGGCGGCCGGGCCGCTACCGAAGTCGCGGAGGTCGATACTTCGGTCGCGGTGCCCGTGAACCGGCGGCGGACGCGGCCGGTCCCCCGGCCGCGCCATGATCACTTCATGAAGAAGTCTCTGGAGGTCGCCGGTTTCCTGCTCGCTCTCTTCGGTGTGGCCGGGGTGGTGCGCGAACTGACGGACGGCTGGTTCCGTCTGTTCGGCGTGACCCGGTTCCTCACGGAGAACGTGGGGTTCCTTGAGGGCCGTGAGCTGTTCGCCGACATCGTGATCGCGGTGCTCGGCCTGGTCCTCATGATCGGGTCGGCCCGGGTGGCGAAGTCCTGACCGGTCCGGCCCCGTGGCTCAGACGCCCGTCGTGTTGAGCCGGGTCACCTCGGCGAGGTGCTCGGCCATCCGGTGCGAGACGGAGCCGCTGGTGTAGAGGGCGCCGCCGACCACGGCGAACGGGACGGAGCCGCCGAGGAGGGCGAGCATGCCGGGCCAGTCCCGGCTCTCGACGCATTCCTCGTCGTGGACGTAGTCGCTGGTGAGCAGGGCGGGGCAGGGGCTGCCGCCGCCGTCGGCGTCCTCGTAGGGGGTGAGCAGCAGGACGCCGAACCAGACCCAGAGCAGAGCGGCGATCGTGAAGAGGCCGAGGCCCCAGCCCTGGGTGCGCCGGGCCTTGGCGCGGAACTCGTTGTCGTACACCAGTGAACGCATGATCGAAGAACCTACCGGGCCTCGCCGTCGGCGGCACGGCGGCCCCAACTGGTGCCCGCGAGCACGAGGATGGCGCCCGCGAGACCGAGGACCCCGGGGCGGTCGCCGGCGAGGGCGATGCCCGCGGCGGCGGCCCAGAGCGGTTCCGTGCCGAGGAGGAGGCTGACCCGGGACGGGGAGGTGCGGCGGACCGCCCACATCTGCACGAAGAACGCGAAGAGCGTGCAGAAGACGGAGAGGAAGATCAGCCCGGCCCACTCGCGCGGGCCGAAGCCGAGCGCCACGGCCCAGGGCGAGGCGCCGGTGCCGGGGAAGGTCGCGATGACGGCGAAGACGGCGACGGCGGAGCCCAGCTGCACCGTGGTGAGGGAGAGCGAGTCGGCCGACCGGACGGCCTTGATCCGGGACATCGCCAGGACGTGGACGGTACGGGCGAGGGCGGCGAGCAGCATGAGCAGGTCGCCGAGGGAGGGGGTGCTGAAGCCCCCGCCCTGGGTGAGGAGGACGACGCCGAGGACGGAGAGCGCGGCGGCGCCGAGGAAGGCGCGGGGCGGTCTGACGCGGGTGACGGCCGCCTCGGCGAGCGGGGTGAAGATCATGGTGAGGCTGATGATCAGACCCGCGTTGGTGGCGGAGGTGTGGACGACGCCGTACGTCTCCAGGAGGAAGATCCCGCCGAGGATGAGACCGAGGGTCCCCGCGCCGCGCCACTGGGCGGCGCTCAGGGCACGGAGCCTGGCCCACCCGGCGACGACCAGGACGGGCAGCACCACCGCGAACCGCAGCACGAGGACCGCGATGACGGTGTGGGTGGTGGTGATGCCCTTGGCCGCCAGGTAGCTGGCGCCCCAGACGACGGCGACGAGCAGAACGGGCAGGTCGGTGAGCCAGGCGCGGCGCGGGGCGCCGAGGGGCACGGGGGCGGCGATCGACGACGAAGCTGACATTGCGGCCGTATCTCCAACTATCGGGGCGGGGTGGAGACTTCGACGGCTCGCACGTGGAGCGATCACCGTACCGGGACGGTCCTGTGGTGGCTACACCTTTCGTGGCCCCGCCTGTCCGTCCGCGCGGGGCCCGGGCGGGCGGGACGCACGGGCGCGTGACGGCCCGGCCGGTCAGGCGTAGCTGCCGTACTCGGGGCGGCCCACGCGCTCGTACGTGGTGAGGGCGACGCCCGCGCCGGTGGTGCGCGCGTCGGTCAGCCGGAACGCGGTGGGGCGTACGCCGTCCGAGAAGAGCCGGCGGCCGCTGCCGAGGACCACCGGGAAGACGAGCAGACGCAGGGTGTCGATCAGGTCGTGGTCGAGCAGGGTCCGGGCGAGACCGCCGCTGCCGTGCATCTGGATCTCCCCGTCGGTGCGCTCCTTGAGCGCCCTGACCTCCTCGACGACGTCCCCGCGGAGCACGGTGGTGCCCTTCCAGTCGGCGGAGTCGAGGGTGGTGCTGGCGACGTACTTGGGCAGGGCGTTGAGCTTCGTGGCGATCGGGTTGGCGGGGTCCGTCTGCAGGGGCCAGTAGCCGGCGAAGATCTCGTACGTGCGGCGGCCGAGGAGGAAGGCGGTCGGCCGGGTGAAGACCCCGTCCATGAACCGTCCGAAGTCCTCGTCCCCGAACGGCACGGACCAGCCGCCGTGCGCGAAGCCCCCGCTGGGGTCCTCCTCCGGGCCGCCGGGGGCCTGGTGGACGCCGTCGAGGGTCAGGAACTGGGTGAGGCTGAGCGTGGCCATGGTGGTGCCCTTCGTCTCCGGTCCATCGTGTCTCAGCAGTTCAGACCGTGCCGTCCGGCGGAACTCATCGGCGGTCGGGTCGGCGTCCGATTCATGCCAGCGCCGGAACGCCCCCGCGACTTTCATTGAACCCGCAACCAGTTATCGGTTTCTTCCTACGGAGGTTCGGGATGTCCACGATGAACGGCACGGCGGTTCTGGTGACGGGCGGCAGCCGCGGGATCGGCGCGGCCACGGCCGTACGGCTCGCCCGGGAGGGCGCCGACGTCGCCTTCACCTACGTCAAGGACGAGGCGCGTGCCGAGGAGGTGGCGGCACGCATCGAGGCGACCGGACGGAAGGCGCTGCCGCTGCGGGCCGACGCGGCCGACGCCGGGGACGCGGCGGGCGCGGTGCAGTGGGCGGCGGACGCCCTGGGGCGGCTCGACGTCCTGGTGAACAACGCCGGTGTCGGTGTCCTCGGCCCGTTGGAGTCCCTGGCCCTCACGGACGTGGACCGGGTCCTCGCCGTGAACGTCCGGGCGGCGTTCCTCGCCTCGCAGGCGGCGGCCGGGCGGCTGCCGGAGGGCGGCAGGATCATCACCATCGGCAGCTGCATGACCCAGCGGGTGCCGGGTCCCGGCGGGGTGCTGTACGCGCTGAGCAAGACGGCGCTGATCGGCCTGACGAAGAGCCTCGCGCGGGAACTGGGCGGACGCGGCATCACGGCGAACCTCGTCCACCCGGGCCCCGTCGACACGGACATGAACCCGGCGGACGGCCCGTACGCGGAGGGCCAGGCGGCGATGACGGCACTGGGCCGCTTCGGAACCCCGGACGAGGTGGCCGCGATGGTGGCGTTCCTGGCGGGACCGGAGGGGCGGTACGTGACGGGCGCGGAGTTCTCGGTGGACGGCGGGCACGCGGCGTAACTGGCCGATGTTCCTGTGGACCCGGAAGGCCTCGTAGCGCCCGTAGGCAAGGGGCCGGCTCGAAACGCCCACCCACAGGACCGGCGAGTGAGCCGAAGGGCGCCGCCGGGGGAACGGCCCCGAGCGCCCGGAGGCCCCCCGAGGAACGAGGGGGGTCGAGCACGGTCGGGGCCGTGAGCCCGGCTGTAGGCGCCCGGAGGCGAACCGAGCCCTCAAAAAAGAGGAGAGGGGTTCGCGAGGGCGCATCGGTGCTGTCGTGCCGGTGCGCCCTCGCGGGCCGGGCGGGGTGTCGTACCCGCCCAGTTCGTGGGGCGGGCCGGGGCGTATCCCGGCCCGCCTTGTTCGTACGGCTCCGGGGTCAGCCGCCCAGTTCCTGGTGGCGGGCCGTCAGGCGGGCCGTACCGGCGTCCGTGAGGGAGCCGAAGAGGCGGAGGCGGGAGATGCCGCCGTCGGGGTAGATGTCGATCCGGACGCGGGAGCCGACCGCCGGGGTGTCGAGCACGAAGCGGTGGTTGGTGTCGGGCTGGAGGCGGGTCCGGGGCAGGATCTCGGTCCACTCCTCCGAGCCCTCGGCGGCGACGGACAGGGCGGCCCAGCCGGCGCTGTTGCCCTTGAGGTACGCGGTGTCGATCTCGACGGCGCGGACCTCGGACTCGGCGACCAGCTGGTAGCGGATCCAGTCGTTGCCCTTGTCGCGGCGGCGGCGGGTCTCCCAGCCGTCGTCCATCTTGCGGGAGCGGCCGGGCTGGATGGTGTTGGTCGCCGGGGAGTAGAAGCGGTCGGATGCGTCCTCGACCTGGCCGCCGTTCTCCAGGGCCGCGAGGTCGAAGGTGCCGAGCACGCCGAGCCACCGCGGGTCGGGGGCGACCTCGCCGTAGACGCGGAGGCGGGCGATGCCGCCGTCGGGGTGCTGGTTGACGCGGAGGTGGGTGAAGCGCTGCTCGACGTCGACGGCGAAGCCGTTGGCGGCGTGGCCGCCGACGGCGGTGCGGGGGACGAGCGTCGTCCACTTCACGTCGTCGGCGAGGAGCTCGTCGGGCGAGGGCGAGCCGGGGACGGAGGCGGCCTCGACGGAGACGGCCTGCGGGTAGTTGCCGCGGAAGTGGGCGGTGTCGAGGACGATGCCGCGGATGACGCCGGGCGCGCCGAGCCGTACGAGGGCCCAGTCGTGGTCGTCCTCGGTGGGGTGTGGCTGCTGGGCGGAGACGCCACGGCGGCGGCGGGTCTCCCAGCCGTCCATGATCTTGCCCTTGTGGCCGAAGTGCTCGGGGTCGAACTCGGCGGCCTCGGGCTTGAGCAGGTTCTCGCGCTCGGCGAAGAACTCGTCGTTGGCGGCGATCACGCCCGCGCCGAGGCGCCGGTCGGCGAGGTCGGCGTACTGGGTGAAGGGGAAGTCAGCCGTCCGGTAGTCGGCGTAGGGGTCGCCACCGCCGTAAGGGCTGGCGTCGCCGGTGAAGGAGGGTATGCCGGTGCTCACGGGTCAGTTGTTCCTTTCGAGGAGGCGGCCGGAGGGCTCTGCGAGGGTGCCGTGGTCGGCGATCCGCTCACCGCGCAGCCAGGTGGAGGTGACGACGCCGTTGAGGGTCTTGCCCGCGTAGGCGGTGATCCGGTTGCGGTGCTGGAGCTCGGCCGGGTCGACGGTGAAGGTGGCCTCCGGGTCGAGGACGGCGAAGTCCGCGTCGCGGCCGGCCTCGATGGCGCCCTTGCGGGTGAGGCCGGCGAGCCGGGCCGGGCCCTCGGACATCCAGCGGACGACGTCCGTCAGGTCGAAGCCGCGGCGGCGGGCCTCGGTCCAGATGGCGGGGAGGCCGAGCTGGAGGGAGGAGATGCCGCCCCAGGCGGACGCGAAGTCGGGCGTCTTGAGGTCGGTCGTGGAAGGGGAGTGGTCGGAGACGATGCAGTCGATCGTGCCGTCCGCGAGCCCCTGCCACAGCGCGTCCTGGTTGACGGCCTCGCGGATGGGCGGGCAGCACTTGAACTCGGTGGCGCCGTCCGGGATCTCCTCGGCGGTGAGCGTGAGGAAGTGCGGGCAGGACTCGACGGTGACCTTGACGCCCTCGGCCTTGGCGGCAGCGAGGACCGGCAGCGCGTCCGAGGAGGAGAGGTGCAGGACGTGGACGCGGGCGTTGAGCCGGCGGGCCTGGTTGACCAGGTTCTCGATCGCCGTGTTCTCGGCGTCGCGGGGACGCGAGGCGAGGAAGTCGGCGTACGCGCCGCCGGAGCGCTGGGGCGCGGCGGCGAGGTGGTGGGGGTCCTCGGCGTGCACGATCATCAGGCCGTCGAAGCCGGAGATCTCGGCGAGCGAGGTCGCGAGCTGCTCCTGGTCGAGCTCGGGGAACTCCTCCACGCCGGAGGGCGACAGGAAGCACTTGAAACCGTAGACGCCGGCGTCGTGGAGCGGGCGCAGGTCCTTGACGTTGTCGGGCAGGGCGCCGCCCCAGAAGCCGACGTCGACGTGGGCCTTGGCGCGGGCGACCTCCTGCTTGACGCGCAGGTTCTCCACGGTGGTGGTGGGCGGCAGCGAGTTGAGGGGCATGTCGAGGAGGGTGGTGATGCCACCGGCGGCGGCCGCGCGGGTGGCGGTCCAGAAGCCCTCCCACTCGGTGCGGCCGGGGTCGTTCACGTGGACGTGGGTGTCGACGAGTCCGGGCAGGACGACGTCGTCGCCGACGTCCTCGAGCCGGGCACCGGCGGGTACCTCCGCGTCGTACGGCAGCACGGCCGCGATCGTCCCTCCGGAGACGGCGATCGACGCCGGGCGTGTCCCCTCGGGGGTGATGACACGCGTCGAGCGCAGGACCAGGTTGACGTCCACCCGTACCCCTCTTCCAGTGCTTCAAGAAAAAATTCAACGAACTGTTGAAGGAGTCTTCACTTCCGGACGACATGTCGTCAAGGGCACACTTCCAGCATCGCCGCCGAGGCCGGGCGGCGCCGCACGCCACTTGGATGTTTCCACCAAGTGAAATGCAAATTCCGTACAGTAGAACGTAGCTCCGTACAGCCGGGGCCGACCCGGACGCCTCCGGGCCGTCGCCGACACCGGACAAACACGTCCTGACCGGCGCGGACGCCGACACCAGGACCATGTACCCCGGCCAATGGGCCGGTAGGCTGCTGCCTTGCCCGCCTGCCCCGAAAGGACCGTTGACGTGCCGACGTCCAGCGCCAGCACCACCGACGCCGCCAAGCCCGCCGCGAGCGGTGGCGTCCAGTCCCTTGAGCGTGCCTTCGACCTCCTCGAGCGGATGGCCGACGCCGGGGGCGAGGTCGGGCTGAGCGAGCTCTCCGCCAGCAGCGGACTCCCACTCCCCACCATCCACCGCCTGATGCGCACCCTGGTCGCCTGCGGGTACGTACGCCAGCAGCCCAACCGGCGGTACGCCCTCGGCCCCCGCCTCATCCGGCTCGGCGAGTCCGCCTCCCGTCTCCTCGGCACCTGGGCCCGCCCGTACCTGGCGCGGCTCGTCGAGGAGACCGGCGAGACGGCGAACATGGCACTGCTCGACGGCGACGAGATCGTGTACGTGGCACAGGTGCCGTCCAAGCACTCGATGCGCATGTTCACCGAGGTCGGCCGGCGGGTGCTGCCGCACTCGACGGGCGTCGGCAAGGCGCTGCTCGCGCACACCCCGGCGGAGGAGGTCCGCGCGCTGCTCGCCCGTACCGGCATGCCGGCCGCGACGGAGAAGACCATCACGACGCCGGACGGCTTCCTCGACGCGCTCGTCGCGGTCCGCGAGACGGGGTACGCGGTCGACGACAACGAGCAGGAGATAGGAGTCCGCTGCCTCGCCGTCTCGGTCCCGGACTCCCCGACGGCCGCGGCGATCTCGATCTCGGGACCGGCGGGACGGGTGACGGAAGCGGCGACGGAGAAGATCGTCCCGATCCTCCAGGAAGTGGCGCGGGAACTGTCCGCGGCACTGGCGAACACGACGGCCAACGGCACCGCGTAGCCCTGCGGGGCGGGGCACCTGGACTAGGTCCTGGACCCACCGGGGGCCCGTTCGGCACCACCGGGACGACCACCGCAAGCACGGGGCTACGGCCGGGACCCGCCACAGCACGTACGGCCCAGGCCGGACTGGCCGCCTCCACGCGTGCGCGTGATCTCCCGACCCGACGCCACGCGATCCGCGCGCTGCCCCTGCGGGCAGCACCCGCCATCCTCGCCTTGCCCACCCCCGTGTGGGCAATCGTCCCGCTGGGGCGGGACGGGTGGGCACACGGGACGGCGCACTCTGGCGGCGCCTCCGCCCCTTGCGCCCTGGCCCGCACCCCTCGTGCGCCGCACTTGTGGTGCGGGTTCAGGCGCGGAAGCCTAGGCCCGGCAAAGGGCGCCGTCCGTTGTGCCCACCCGTTCCGCCCCAGCGGAACAGATGCCCACAACGCGGGCGGCGGCGGGGCGCCAGCCCACGGCAAGGCCCGGGGGCGCGGGCTGCGGCAAGGCGCGGGCCGCGGCAGGGCCCGGGGGTGCGGGCTGCGGCAAGGCGCGGGGGCGCGGGCGGCGGGGCGCCAGCCCACGGCAAGGCCCGGGGGCGCGGGCCGCGGCAGGGCCCGGGGGTGCGGGCCGCGGCAGGGCCCGGGGGTGCGGGCCGCGGCAGGGCCCGGGGGTGCAGGCGCGGGGCGCGGGCTGTGGCAGGGGGCGGCTCGCGGCAAGGCTGGGGGGGTCAGACGGCGGTCGGGGTCGACAGCCGGCCGTCCTTGACCTCCACCACCCGATCCGCCCGCCCCGCATGCCCCCTGTCATGCGTCACCAGCACCGTCGCCGTCCCCCTCCCCACCGTCAGCCCCGCCAGCAGCTCCATCACCGCCGCCCCCCGTTCATGATCGAGCGCGCTCGTCGGCTCGTCGACGAGGAGGACCGCGGGTTCGTTCATCAGGGCCCGCGCGATGTTGACCCGCTGCCGCTGTCCCCCGGACAGCTGGTGCGGTCGGCGCCCGGCCAGGCCCGCGAGGCCGACCGCGTCGAGCAGTTCCAGGGCCCTGCCGCGGGCCGTCTTCGCCGGCCGCCCCGAGACGTGCGCCATCACCTGGAGCTGTTCCACCGCCGTGAGCGACGGCAGCAGGTTCGGCTGCTGGAACACGATCCCGATCCGCTCCCGCCGCAGCGCCGCCCGCCCGGCCGCGTCCAGCTCCCCCGTCTCCGTGCCGTCGACGACGACCCGCCCCCGGTCGGGTGTCACCAGCGTCGCGGCGACCGCGAGCAGGCTGGACTTGCCGGAGCCGGAGGGCCCGACGACGGCCGTGAGGGAGCCGGCGGGGACGGTGAGGGAGACCTCGTCGAGCGCGGTCAGCCGGCCGTCGCCGTCCGGGTAGGTGAGGGTGACGGCATCGAGGACGAGACTCATCGGGCACTCCCGAGCGCGGTGAGGGGGTCGACGGCGGTGATCCGCCGGATGGACAGCGCCGCCCCGAGGACCCCGAGCACGACGATCACGGCGGCCGGCCCGAGGACGGTGAGCGGTTCGAGGACAAACGGCACGTTCCCGCCGCTGACCAGCGCCCCGATGCCGACCGCGAGGGCGGTGCCGAGCAGCGTGCCGGCCGTGAGCATCAGGACGGCCTGCCCGAGGGCGTCCTTGAGGAGGTACGGGGTGGAGGCGCCGAGGGCCTTCAGGACGGCCACGTCGCCGCTCCGCTGGATCGTCCAGACGGTGAAGAAGGCTCCTATGACGAGGGCCGAGATGGCGAAGAGGAAGCCGCGCATGAGCTGGAGCGAGCCGTTCTCGGCCTGGTAGGACCCTATGGCGGTGAGGGCGCCGTCGACGGTTCGCGCCTCGGTGCCGACGGCCTTGTCGCCGGCGCCCCAGTCGGCCCCTCCCTCGCCGCGGAGCGCGACGACCGTGGCCTGCTCCTCCGTGGTGGTGCCGCTGTGGCCGACCCGCTGCCAGTCGTCGAGCGTCGTCCAGACGACCGGCGTGTGGCTGTACGAGGCATCGCCGGCGACCGCTCCGACGGTGAGTTCCAGGGGGCCGAGGCGGACGGGGTCACCGACGGCGACGCCCAGTTCGTCGGCGGCCGACTCCGAGAGCACGGCCTTCCCCGGGGCGGGCGCCACGGGTGCGAGGCCGCCCTCGGGCTCCGTACCGAAGGCGGACACGGCGGCGGTGCGGTCCCCGGCGGCGCCGTTGAGCGTCCGGATGCCGAGTGGCGAGGCCGCCGTCACTCCGGGCCGTTCGGCCCACGCGTCCCACTGCTTCTCCGTCACCGTCGAGTTGGTGAAGGAGACCGACTGCCCGGACGGCGGCGCCGCGAAGGCGAGCCGGTCGGCGGGCAGGCCGGTGATCGCGGAGATGTTCTCCCGCGCGAGGCCGGCGGTCAGTCCGGACAGCAGGCCCACGAGCAGGGTGATCAGCACGATCACGGTGCCCATGAGCGCGAACCGCCCCTTGGCGAATCCGAGGTCTCTCCATGCGACGAACATGCTGACCAGAGTGGTCGGCGAGGTGCCCCACGGGCATCGCGCCACGGATGGCTCCGTCATCAAACTTTCGGTTGAGCCCGGATCGTCTGCCGCTGTCTACGCTGGAGGGGACATGGCTCCCCACTCCTCCCTCCGCCCCGCGCCCCACTCCTCCCTCCACCCCACCCAGCGGCCCCTCACCCCCGTCCTGCGCGTCCTGCGCCTCTGTCTGCACCTGCTGATGGCGGGCCTGCTCGCCCTCGCGGCGGTACGGGCCCACTCGGCTGCCGGGACGGTGCTCGCGGTGGTGACGGGCGCGGTCTACGCCGCCGGGTCGTACCTGCCGTCCGTACGGGACTCGCAGCGGGCCGCCGCGGTGTGGCTGGGCGTCCTGGGCGCGTGCTGGCTCGGGATGCTGTGGCTGACCCCGGAGGCGCTCTGGGTGGCCTTCCCGCTCTACTTCCTCCAGCTGCATCTGCTGCCCGCCCGCTGGTCGCTGCCGGCGGTCGCGCTCACGGCGGTCGCGGCGATCCTCTCGTACGTGGGGCACGGCGCCGCGCTCAATCCCGGGGTCTTCATCGGGCCGCTGCTCGGCGCGGCGGTCGCGGTGGCGACGGTCCTCGGCTATCACGCGCTGTACCGGGAGAGCGAGCGACGGCGCCGGCTCATCGAGGAGCTGATCGAGACGCGGGCGGAGCTGGCGGCGGCGGAGCGGCACGCGGGGACGCTCGCCGAGCGGGAACGGCTGGCCCGCGAGATCCACGACACGCTCGCTCAGGGCCTGTCCTCGATCCAGCTGCTGCTCCGCGCGGCCGAGCGGGCACTGCCGCCGGACTCCCCCGCCGCGGGTCACATCGACCGGGCCCGGCAGGAGGCCCAGGACAACCTGGCGGAGGCCAGGCGTTTCGTCCGGGCACTGTCACCGCCGGACCTGGAGCACGGCTCCCTGGCGGCCGCCCTGGAGCGCCTCTGCGAACCGGGGGCCGGGCCGCGGGTCCGTTTCTCCGTCAGCGGCACCCCGGTCGAGCTGCCGACCCCCTACGAGGTGGCGCTGCTCCGTATCGCCCAGTCGGCGGTCGCGAACACGGTGCGGCACGCGGGCGCGTCGCGCGCGGAGATCACCCTGTCGTTCATGGACGCCTCGGTGACCCTGGACGTGGTCGACGACGGCGAGGGTTTTGAACCCGGCGCCGTGCGGCCCTCCTCCGACGGCGGTTTCGGGCTTCCGGCGATGCGGTCGCGCGCGGAGTCGCTGGGCGGCACGTTCACCGTCGAGTCCGCCCCCGGCCAGGGCACGGCCGTCGCCGTCTCCCTCCCCCTCCCCGCTGGAGCGTGAAGAGCATGACCATCCGTCTTCTGCTGGCCGACGACCACCCGGTCGTCCGGGCGGGCCTGCGCGCGGTCCTGGACACGGAGCCGGACTTCGCCGTCGTCGCGGAGGCGGCGACGGCCGAGCGAGCGGTGGAGCTGGCCGCGGCCGGGGGTGTGGACGTGGTCCTGATGGACCTGCAGTTCGGCTCCGGGATGCACGGTTCGGAGGCGACGGCGGCGATCACTGCGGTGCCCGACGGGCCGAAGGTGCTGGTCCTGACGACGTACGACACGGACGCGGACATTCTGGCGGCAGTGGAGGCGGGCGCCTCGGGCTATCTCCTGAAGGACGCGCCGCCGGAGGAGCTGGCGGCGGCGGTCCGTACGGCGGCGGCCGGGCAGTCGGCCCTCGCCCCGGCGGTGGCGCACCGGCTGATGGACCGGATGCGGACCCCGGCGGAGGCGCTGACCAAGCGCGAGCTCGAGGTGCTCCAGCTGGTGGGCGAGGGCCTGTCGAACCAGCAGATCAGCAAGGTGCTGTTCCTGAGCCAGGCGACGGTGAAGTCCCATCTGGTGCATGTCTTCGCGAAGCTGGGCGTGGACTCCCGTACGGCGGCGGTGGCGGCGGCGACGGCCCGCCGCCTGATCAGGCGCTAGCCTCCTCCGGCCACCGCGCACCTGTCACACCGCGCACGTGCCACACCCAGGCTGTCCCCCGCACACCCGCCGCGCCGCGCCATAGCCGGCCCCTGGACACCCGTCGCGCCACAGGCAGTCGCCGCGCACCCGTCACGCCGCAGGCGGCCCCTGGACACCCGTCACGCCGCAGCCGTCCCCGCAGTCCCGTCCGTCAGTCGACCGGCCCCCGGGGCGTCGGCGGCCCGAAGAGTTCCACCGCCCGTCTGACCCCGGCGAGCCCTTCCGCGAGCGCGCTGACGGAACCGACCGATCCCGCGACGAGCAGCAGCGAGCGACGCAGCCGCCGTACCTCGGGGGCTCCGCTGAGCGCCATCGCGTCGAGCGCCGCGAGTTCGTCCTCGGCGATGCCACGGTCGGCGAACTCGAGACGGTGGGCGGCCAGTTCACGTCGGAGCCGGGACACGGCGGACCGCAGTTCGGCCACCCTCGGGTCCACGCCCTCGCCGGTCACTCGCCTCTGCCCCACGCTTCGCAACATGGTTCTCCCCCTCGCACGACACTGTGCGCAGAACTCCATACTCCGAGCACCCGGAGCAGCGCTCCGAGCCGACCCCCGGGCGGTGGTCGGGCGCCGTGAGTTGCGGGTCAGTTAACTCCTTCGCCACCCCACCGCGCCACCCTTCGCCCGGGTAATTCAGGCGACCGTGTGATTCCGCCTGATGAGGTATGCAGTCCCCATGACAACAGCGCATGACCGAACGGATGTCCACACGCCACTCGTCGCCGGACTGCTGCTCGCCGCCGGGGGCGGGCGGCGGCTCGGCGGGCGGCCCAAGGCGCTGCTCACACACCGGGGACGGCCCCTGGTCGAGCACGCCGTGGGGGTGCTGCGCGCGGCCGGGTGCGAGGTGGTGCACGTGGTGCTGGGCGCGTCGGCCGAGGCCGTACGGGAGCGTGCGGAGCTGCCCGGGTGCGTGCTCGTGGACAACCCGGAGTGGGCTGAGGGGATGGGTTCCTCGCTGCGGGCGGGGCTCGACTCGCTTGCCGCCGATCCGCGCGGGGTCGACGCGGCGCTCGTCCTGCTGGTCGACCAGCCGGGGATCGGGGCGGAGGCGGTGGCCCGGGTCCGGGCGGCGTACTTCTCGCGGGATTCGCTGGCGGCGGCCTCGTACGACGGGCAGCGCGGCCATCCGGTGCTGTTCGGCGCCGGGCACTGGGCGGGGATCGCCGAGCTCGCCGTGGGCGACCGGGGCGCGCGGGACTATCTGGCGGCACACCGGGATGCGATCACCCCGGTGGACTGTTCGGATGTGGCCGAGCCCTATGACATCGACACGGAGGAGGATCTGGCGCACTTGGAGTGAAGGGTGTGGCACCGAGCGCCATGGTCTGTCGACGCGGAGAATCTCGACATCAACAAACCATTGAACTTCCACCATGAGGAAACTAGTATCCACTGTTCAGAAGCGCCTGTCCGTTCAGAAGGCGCTTGCGGCCGTATCTCGGCGCCTGCGGCACTGCGTGCCGTCCCGCGACGCCCGGCGGCCGTCTGTGGCACCGCCCGTGAAGTCCGCTGAAGGAAGTGACAGTTCATGTCCGCACCAGCGCCGTCCCCCCTGGCCGTCGTCGATGCCGAGCCCCTGCCGCGTCAGGAAGAGGTGCTCACCGAGGCCGCCCTGGCCTTCGTCGCCGAACTGCACCGGCGGTTCACCCCGCGCCGGGACGAGCTCCTCGCCCGCCGAGCGGAGCGTCGCGCCGAGATCGCCCGCACGTCCACCCTGGACTTCCTGCCGGAGACCGCGGCGATCCGCGCCGACGACTCCTGGAAGGTCGCGCCGGCCCCGGCGGCCCTGAACGACCGCCGGGTCGAGATCACGGGCCCGACCGACCGCAAGATGACGATCAACGCGCTCAACTCCGGCGCCAGGGTCTGGCTCGCCGACTTCGAGGACGCCTCCGCGCCGACCTGGGAGAACGTGGTCCTGGGCCAGCTCAACCTGATCGACGCGTACGCCCGGAAGATCGACTTCACGGACCCGCGCTCGGGCAAGTCGTACGCCCTCAAGCCGGCCGGCGAGCTGGCGACGGTCGTCATGCGGCCCCGCGGCTGGCACCTGGAGGAGCGTCACCTCACCTTCGACGGCCGCCCGGTCCCCGGCGCGCTCGTCGACTTCGGTCTGTACTTCTTCCACAACGCCCAGCGGCTGATCGACCTCGGCAAGGGCCCGTACTTCTACCTGCCGAAGACGGAGTCGCACCTGGAGGCCCGCCTCTGGAACGAGATCTTCGTCTTCGCCCAGGACTACGTCGGCATCCCGCAGGGCACCGTCCGCGCCACGGTCCTCATCGAGACCATCACGGCCGCGTACGAGATGGAGGAGATCCTCTACGAACTCCGCGACCACGCCGCCGGGTTGAACGCGGGCCGCTGGGACTACCTGTTCTCCATCGTCAAGAACTTCCGTGACGGCGGCGCCAGGTTCGTCCTTCCGGACCGCAACGCGGTCACGATGACGGCCCCGTTCATGCGCGCGTACACCGAGCTCCTCGTGCGCACCTGCCACAAGCGCGGCGCGCACGCGATCGGCGGCATGGCGGCGTTCATCCCGTCCCGCAAGGACGCCGAGGTCAACAAGGTGGCGTTCGAGAAGGTCAAGGCCGACAAGGACCGCGAGGCCGGCGACGGCTTCGACGGCTCGTGGGTCGCCCACCCCGACCTGGTCCCGATCGCGATGGCCTCCTTCGACGCCGTCCTCGGCGAGAAGCCGAACCAGAAGGACCGCCTCCGCGAGGACGTCTCCGTCGCGGCCGGCGACCTGATCGCCATCGACTCGCTGGACGCCAGGCCCACGTACGCGGGCCTGGTCAGCGCCGTGCAGGTCGGCACCCGCTACATCGAGGCATGGCTGCGCGGCCTCGGCGCCGTCGCCATCTTCAACCTGATGGAGGACGCGGCCACCGCCGAGATCTCGCGCTCGCAGATCTGGCAGTGGATCAACGCGGGCGTGGTCTTCGAGAACGGCGAGAAGGCCACTCCGGAGCTGGCCCGCAAGGTCGCCGCCGAGGAACTGGACGCGATCCGCAAGGAGATCGGCGAGGAGGCCTTCGCGGCCGGCAAGTGGCAGCAGGCGCACGACCTGCTCCTGCACGTCTCCCTCGACGCCGACTACGCGGACTTCCTGACGCTCCCCGCGTACGAGCAGCTGGTCGGCTGATCCCGCAGCAGCACCGCTGACCCGACGGCCCGCACAGCGGTCGGACAGCAGGTGAACAGGGCTTCGTTCCCGGTGTCGCACAGCACCGGGGACGGGGCCCTGTTCCCGTTCCTGTGGCCCCACAGGGGACGTGACGCAACCGAGATATGCAGCTACCTAGCGGTAACAAGCCACTGGGTGACAGATTCCGCCATGCCACCGGCCGGCGGCTGTCCCCCACGTCACTGCGTACCGCAGGAGCACAGCCATGCCTTCGACCCCCCACCGTGCGCTGCGCGCACTCCTGGCACTGTGTACCGCCGCCGGGCTCGCCTCCGTCGCCGCCCCCACAGCCACCGCCTCCCCCGGCACCGGCCCCACCGCCGTCGTCACCATGGGCGACAGCTACATCTCCGGGGAGGCAGGCCGCTGGCTGGGCAACAGCCTCACCAACTCGGGCAACCGCAACGGCACCGACCGCGCCTGGACGGGCAGCGGTTACGACCCGTCCCGGGTGTACGGCGCCACCGCGGGCGGCTGCCACCGCTCGGACACCGCCGAGGTGCGGAGCGCGGGACCGCTCGCGAGCGCCCTGATCAACCTGGCCTGCTCCGGGGCGACGACCGAGAACGTCATCCGCGCCGCGCAGGGCGGCCGCGCCTACAAGGGCGAGGCCCCGCAGGCCGACCAGCTCGCGGCCGTCGCCGCCTCGCACGACGTGGAGCTGATCGCGCTCTCCATCGGCGGCAACGACCTCGGCTTCGCCGACATCATCGCCACCTGCGCCAAGGACTACATCGTCTGGTACTCGTACTGCCACGACGACCAGCAGGCCGAGGTCGACGCCCGGATCGACGGCGTGATGGCGGACGTCGGCCGCTCGGTCGACGAGATCCGGGCCGTGATGACGGGCGCCGGATACGCCTCCTCCGACTACCGGATCGTCCTCCAGTCCTACCCCTCCCCCCTCCCCCGCGCCGCCGAGAACCGGTACGGCGAGAGCGGCTGGACCCGTACGAACACCGGCGGCTGCCCCTTCTGGAACGCCGACGCCGACTGGGCCCGCGACTCCCTCGTCCCGCAGCTCGCCAACCGTCTGAAGGGCGTCGCGGCGGCCAAGGGCGTGCAGTTCATGGACCTGCGGGACGCGCTCCAGGGGCGTGAGGTGTGCGCGAAGGCGAGCCGTCAGGTGACGTCGACGGCAGCGGCCTCGGGGACGACGAGCGAGTGGGCGCGCTGGATCGACAGCCAGAGCACGCAGGGACTCGTCCAGGAGTCCATGCACCCCAACGCCTACGGCCAGCAGGCCCTCGGCCGCTGTCTGGCCCTGGTCCACGCCCGCCCGACGGGCAACCACAGCTGCCGGAACACGGCGGGTTCGGGACCGTCGGCGATGTACCTCGCGGCGGGGTAGCGACCGAGCGGGGTAGCGACCGAGCGGGGTAGCGACCGAGCGGGGTAGCCGCCGAGGGCTACGGCGCCAGGCCGAGCGGACCGAGGACCCGCTCGGCCTCGTGCCGGTCCGCCGCCCGCATCGCCCGGACCAGGGCGGCGGAACCCCCCGGCCAGGCGGCGGCCGCCTCGTCGAAGGCGGCACGGCGGGACTCCAGGGGCCCCTTCTTGGCGGGCAGCGCGTCGAGCACGAACAGCGCCCGTGCCGAGATCCCCACCTGGATCAGGTCCGAGGGCTCTCCCCGCGCGCGCAGGGCCTGATGGGCGTACGCGCCGATCACCGGGTCGCGCAGGGCTCCGCGCAGGGCATCGGGCGGGGCGGCGGCGGTGTCGAGGACGGCGAGGAGCCCGCGGGTGGCGGCGGCGTCCGTGGTGCCGGCGTGGACGGTGCCGAGGGCGGACAGCAGCCGGGACCAGGCGTCGGCGGAGTCCCCGCGCGCGTGGAGCCAGTCGGCGAGCACGCGCGAGGCCACGCCCGTGGGCCAGCCCACGGCGGCGGCCACCGCCTCGGAGGCGGACCACGCCCTGGCCTCGGCGGCGTCGGGGGCGGCGATCCCGCGTACGCCGAGGAGGTAGCGGACGACGCCGGCGCCGCGCGGGGTGAGTCCGAAGGCGTCGCCGGAGCGGAAGACCAGGCCTGTGGCGGCGAGTCGGTCGACGACGGCGGCGAGGTCACGGGCGGGGCCCTCGAGCCGGGCCCGGTCGGTCTCCGTCAGATCGGTCGTCCCGAGGAGCCGTACGAGCTCGGTGACGGGTGGAACGAGGTGCGAGGACTCGAACGCCCCGTCCGGCACCGCCGCCGGTACGGGTACGGGCAGGTCCTCCACGGCCGGATCGACGGCCCAGTCCTCGTACTCGGCGGCCTTGCGGGCGACGGACTCGGCCGAGCAGCCGCCCCGGTAGACCACGTACAGCAGGTGCGGAGCCTCGCCCCCGTAGGGCTCGAACTCCTCCTCGGACAGCTCCTCGACGGCGGTGATGAGGGTGTCGGCGTCCTCCTCGACGGGCCCCGCCTCGATCACGGGCGGCGGGGGCACGGGGACGGAGATGTCGCCGTAGTGGTCGAGGTGCTCGTCCAGGAGGGCGTCGGCCAGGACGAGGTGGGGGAAGTCGTCGGGTCCGGGCGCGAAGCGCGCGTACGGTCCGGCGAGCTGCTCGGCGAGCCCGGCGGCGGTCCACCGGTCCTGGAGCGCGGCGGCCACCTGCGCGATGCCGGTCGCGACGGCGTGGTCGGTGAGCAGCGGCCCGGCGGCGGGCGGCGCTTCGGCGTCCCGTACGTACGCGCGTGTGAGGGCCTCGGCGAGCAGCACGTCGGCGAGGGCCGTACGCCCCATGAGGTCGGCCCGGTGCACCCCGGTGGGCAACGGCGCCCCGTCGAGGGCGGCGAGCCTGCGCCGTACGTCCTCGGGATCGGCGAGGTCGGCGCCGCAGGTGCGCAGGAGCGAGGCGTACCACCGGTGCCAGGTCAGGTTCCCCGGGTCGGTCATGGCCCGCTCGAAGTCACCGGCGGCCTCCCGGACGGCCACGGCGACCTCCTCGCCCCGGCCCCCGTCGAAGCGCGCCGCGAGCCGGCCGACCACGGCCGGATAGACGGCGAGCGCCCCGGGCGCCACGTACACGAACGTCGGCAGGTCCTCGACGAGCAGCTGTCGTACGAGCCCGGGCGTCGGCTCGGGCACCCCCGACTTCCGGTCGGCCCCCCGGAGGGCGAGAAGACCCAGCACCGCCTCGGCGGCACGCACGAAATCGGGATCGCGGCGCTCGGGTGCTCCGTCGAGGAAGCTGTCGAGCCCGGTGTTGGTGAGAACGGTCTCGGCCACGCTTCCCAGGGTAGTTCGGCGGGGGACGAATCGGACGTACGACGCAGGGGGCGGGGCGGGGAATCGCTGGCGTCACGGTCGTCTGCGCAGGGCGCGGACGACCTGGGCCATGTGCTGGATGTGGCCCGCGCGCAGCCAGACGCCCGGCGTGCCGACGCCCTCGGCGCCCTCGGCGCCCTCGGCTCCCCGTCCGGTGGCGCAGGAGAGGAGCCAGCGTTCCCCGTCGCTGAATCGGTCCCCCCGGAAGCCCTCCGCGTGGACGATCTCCCGGGCCCGCGCGCGCACCGCGTCCGCGTGGTCGGGCCCTCGGGTGGGCACGCGTCCGAGGAGGAACGTGCGCTCGGTGGTGTAGCGCACGATGCCCCACGGCGAGCCGCCGTCGGCCTCGACGGGCCGGTCGTGGCTTCCGGGGTGGTCGGCGCCGTAGTCGCCGTGGACGACGTGCTCCGCCGGGCGGTCGGGTCCGTCGACGAGCATGTGCCAGACGTCCCAGTCGAATCGCTCCGCCTCCGCGAGCGGCGCTCCGTAGTCCGCCGGGTAGGCGGGAGGGAAGGAACCGGCGAGCAGGACGACCGTTCGCCAGGGATGCAGGGGGCCGAGCAGGGCCAGGGCGCGCCGCGCCCACTTCTCGGCGGGGCGGTGCTCGTCGACGACGGCCCCGAGGTCGAGCAGCAGGTCCAACGGGCAGTGCGCGAAGGCGATCCGGTTCAGGAGGCGGCCGACCTCGTCCCCGAGACGCTCGTCGGGAAGCCCGGTCAGGAACAACCGGACGCCGAGACCGCTGCCGCTCAGGCGGGCGGCCTCGGCACAGGCCGTCTGCTGCTCGACGGCACGCTCGACGCCCGTCACGGGCCGGAGCGCGGCCGCCGCCGGTGTCCGCCGGAGACCGGGCACGAGGTGCGCCACCTCGTCCTCCACGTGGAAGGCGTCCACCCAGGCGGGCCGGCCTCGCTGCACGGTCCCTATGCGGTGCAGTGCGGACCCGAGGTGGGCGGCGAGGGCGGCGGGGTCGGGGTCGAGCGGGTGGGACGGCCGGCGGCCCATGGTGCGGACCCGCCCGACCCGGGGCGGGACGACCCACAGCGGCGTCACGCACGCGCGTACCCGGTGCGGCAGACGGTCGTACGCGTCGAGCGCGCTCCGACGCGCGGGCAGGGCGGGCACGTAGAGCGGGGCGTCGGGCGGGCGGAGGACGGGACGGACGACTGGACTGAGGAGTGGACGGAGGAGCGGATCGCGGCGCGGATCGCTGTGCGGATCGCTGTGCGGATCGCTGTGCGGATCGCTGTGCGGATCGGACAACGGCTCGAACATCGGCGCCCCCCAGCGGCCCGTTGCATCCCCTGCTTCGCAGGGTGAGGGGCCTCGGTGCGCGGCGAAAGGAGGCGATTCCGGCCAGTCCGCGGGTCGGTCCGCGGCGCCGTCAGCGCACCACCACCGTCCGGGGCGCCGAGAGGTCGCCCCAGGTGCCGTCCGGGAGTTGGGCGCGGAGGGTGACGGTGTAGCGGGTGCCCGGGGGGTCATGGACCGGGAAGGTGTAGGTGGCGCGGCCGGGGGGCGGGGCGGTGCCCCAGATGACGGTGGTGGCGAACCTGCCGTTGAGGTGGAGTTCGTGGTGGGTCACCGGGGCGCCCGTGTCCGGCGGGGTCCAGGTGACGGTGATCTCGCCCTTGGCCGCCGTCGCGGTGAGGCGGGTGGGGGCGGTGTTCGGGGGCGCGCCGGGGGACGGGGCCGTGGTGAGGTCGACGGGGGTGCTGTCCGGGGAGGAGTTCTCGGCGGCGTCGCGGGCACGGACGGTGAACGCGTAGGCGGTGCCGGGGCGCAGGCCGGTGACGTGGGCGGTGGTGGCGGTCCCGGGCACGGTGTGGATGCGGGTGTCGGCCTGGTAGACGTCGTACGCGGTGACGTCGGTGTCGTCCCGGGACGCGGACCAGCGGAGGGTCGCGGCGCGGCCGCCGTCGGGGGTGACGCGGAGCGCGGCCGGCGGGGTGGGGGGCGTGCGGTCCTCGACGGTGGCGCGGAGGGTGGTCGCGGTGACGGTGGCGCTCGGGGGCGAGACGTTGCCGGCGGCGTCCCTGGCCCGGACGGTGAAGCGGTGGAGGGTGGCGGGGGCGAGGCCGACCACGTCGGTCATCAGGGTGGTGGCCGGGAGGTCCCTGACCTTGCGGCCCTCGCTGTAGACCGCGTACCCGGTGACGGCCCGGTCGTCGGTGGCCGCGCTCCACATCACATGGACCGTGCCGGCGCTGCCCGCCGTCGCGGTGACGCCGGAGGGGACGGTGGGGGCGCGGGTGTCCTCGGCTTCGGGAGCGGCGCCTCCGGAGCACCCGGCGAGGGCGAGGGTCAGCGCGAGGGCAGTCAACAGGCTTGCAGCGAGCGGGCGTTGCACGGGCCGGCCTCCGTCCGTCGGAAAGGTCCAGACCTATATCGCACAGTCGGACCGGGCTCGACAAGGGGGCGTTGTCAGTGGGGTGCGCTTCACTGGGAACATCACTCTCCGTAGCCGAATCTGGGGGCATCATGACGGACCGTACGACCTATGTGAGCCACGCCGGGGTGCGCCGCCGCGGCTGGACCGACACGATGGTGCGGCAGCTGCTCGGCACACCCGATGTGCAGGGCCGCGATCCGCGCCGCTGGTCCCCCGCGCCCCTGCGGCTCTACCTCCTGGCGCGGGTCGAAACGGTGGAGCGGACACCCGAGTTCGCCGAGACGTCGGCGCTCCCGCCGGCCCGCTCCTCGGCCGCCGCGGCCTACGCCGAGCGGCGCCGGGCCGCCGTCCTGGCCGCGATCCGCGCGGAACCGATCGAGGTCCCCCGGCTTCCCGGGCCCGAGTTGGAGCGGCGGGCGGTCCGGCACCGACAGCTCCTGGGCGCGCGCAGTCCCGGGACGGCACCGGGAGACGGGGCTCCGGCCGGCGCGCTCGTACGGTGGCAGGTGAGCTATCTCCGGCACGCCCTCGCGCGGTACGAGGCGCTGCTCGACGGGCTGTACGGGGAGACCGGGCGCGGCGAGGCGGAGCGGCTGCTGCGGCGGCGGCTGTACGAGGCGATCGGCGCCGCGTATCCGGCGCTGGCTCAGGAGTGCCGCCGCAGGATCGTGGTGGAACGGTGACACCCGACACCGTCCGCGTCATCGGAGTCCGGGTGAGCCGCCCCTCGGCGGTCGGCGTCCCAGCAGGCGCGTGAGCGCCCGGCATGCCGCCGGGATCGGGGCCACGATCCTGACCGCGCAGCGGGTGCGGAGCTCCTCCGCCGCGTCGCCCAGCGGGCCGCCTCCGATGACGACCGCCCGTGCCCCGTCCCGCTCCACGCACGCGCGGACCGCGCGTTCCAGTTCGGCGAGGAGCGACTCGGGGTCGGCGGAGAGGTGTTCGGGGCCGCCGGTCGTCAGGCGGAGGCCCGTGAACCGGTCGGCGAGGCCCAGGGCCGTCACACGGCCCGCGATGGCCTCGGCGAGGCGCGGTGTCGTGGTGGCGATGCCGAAGGGGGTTCCCCCGGCGGCCGCTTCCCGGAGGGCCGCCTCGCCCAGGCCCACCACGGGCACCTCGGTGACCGCGCGCAGCTCCGCCGCTCCCGGGTCGCCGAAGGCGCCGATGAGGAGGGCCGCGCAGTCGCCGGCGGCCGTGGCGCGGAGGCCCGCGGCCACGACTTCCGCGGCGGCGGCGTCCAGCGCGGCGGGGTCGGTGAGCATGCGCGGGCCGCGGGCCACCGTCACGCCGTGGACGGGGAAGGCGCCGCCGGCGGCGCGCCGGGCGAGGGCGGTCATCATCGCGGTCGTGGCGGTGGAGGTGTTGGGGTTGATCAGCACCACGGCCCCGGGCCCCGCGGCGTGCGCGGGGACCGGGGCGTGGGGTGGAGCGGCGGGCGGGTTCAGTGGACGTGCGCCGCCTTCGCCGTGTGGCTGCCGGAGATCTCCTCGCCGGGCTCCATCGGCGCGGTGACGTCGTCGTCGTCCTGTCCCCGGCCCAGGTGGTTGAAGACCACGTTGAGCAGGACGGCCGCGACGCAGCCGGTCGAGATGCCCGAGTCCAGGATGATCTTCGCCGTCTCCGGGAAGGCGTGGTAGAACTCCGGCGCGGTGATCGGGATGATGCCGACGGCCAGGGAGACGGCCACGATGAGGACGTTGTTGTCCTTCTCGAGACCGGCCTTGACCAGGGTCTGGATGCCGCTCGCGGCGACCGAGCCGAAGAGGACGACACCCGCGCCGCCGAGGACCGGCCGGGGGACGACCGAGATCAGCGAGGCGGCGACCGGCGAGAGGCCCATCAGGACCAGGAAGCCACCGCCGCAGGCGACGACGAAGCGGCTGCGGATCCGGGTCATGGCGACCAGGCCGATGTTCTGCGCGAAGGCGCTGCACATGAAGCCGTTGAAGAGCGGGCTGATCGCGGAGCCGAGGGTGTCGGCGCGCAGTCCGGCCGCGATGGTCTTCTCGTCGGCGGGCCGTTCGACGATCTCGCCGAGGGCCAGCATGTCGGCGGTGGACTCGGTCATGGAGACCAGCATGACCACGCACATCGAGATGATCGCGGCGAGGGCGAACTGCGGGCCGCCGAAGTGGAACGGCGTCGGGAAGCCGACGATGTCCGCCTCGGTCACCGGGGAGAAGTCGGTGACGCCGAACGGTATGGCGATGAGGGTGCCGATGACGAGTCCCAGGAGGACCGCGATCTGCTTGACGAAGCCCCGGGTGAAGCGGCGGAGCAGCAGGACGACGACGAGCGTGATGCCGGCGAGCGTGAGGAACGTGGTCGAACCGTAGTCCTCGGCCGCGGGGTTGGGCCCTTGGGCCCAGCCGAAGGCGACCGGGAGGAGGGAGACACCTATGAGGGTGATCACGGTGCCGGTGACGACCGGTGGGAAGAACCGCACGAGCCGGGAGAACCAGGGCGCGGCGAGGAAGCCGAGAAGGCCGGCGACGATGATCGCGCCGAAGATCACGGGGAGCGCGTCGGCCTTGTCGTCGGTGGTGTCGACGATGGCGAGCATCGGTGCGACACCGGCGAAGGTGACGCCGTTGACGAAGGGGAGCCGGGCGCCGATCTTCCAGACCCCGAGCGTCTGGAGGAAGGTCGCGAGCCCCGCGGTGAAGAGGCTGGCGCCGGTCAGGAAGGTGAGTTCGGTGCCGGAGAGGCCGACGGCCGCTCCGACGATCAGGGGCGGGGCGACAACGCCCGCGTACATGGCGGCCACATGCTGGAGGCCGCTGGTGAGCATCTTCAGTGGGGGCAACGTCTCGTCGACCGGATGCGTCTCGCGGTCGTCGGGGGCGGAGCCTGCGTCTTGAGCATTGCGAACCTGGGGCTTGGCGGCCACGGCGGTTCCTCCGGTCGGTTACACGTCGGCGGTGACGCGGGGTTCAGGGAGGTGGTGCGATGCGGTGCGGGGTGCAGGAGGTGCGGCTCGTTGCAGGGTGGTGCGGGGGTGCGGTGCGCTCGTGGGAGTCTGCGGCGCGGGGACGGACGCCCGGTGGGGGTGCGGGCGGACATCACCGTCCCGGGAGGTGCCGTACGTCTTCTGCGTACGGCACCTCCCGGTCGGGCTGCCGCGGACCCCGCTCGGGTCCGCGGCGACCGACCGAGGGCCGTCCCCCTCGGTCGGACTCCATGGGGAGGGTCAGGCCTGGGCCGCGATGCGGGCCAGACGCTGGGCCTCCGCGCGCGCGTCGCGCGCGATGGTGTCCTCGTCGACGGTGAGCAGTCGGTCGTTCTCGACGATCTGCTTGCCGTTGACGAAGGAGGCCGTGACCGGGGCCGCCGCGCCGAAGACGATGGCGGTGACCGGGTCGGCGATGGTGGAGTGGCCGAGGCCGTCGATCTTCCAGAGGACGAAGTCGGCGAGCTTGCCGGCCTCGAGGGAGCCGATGTTGTCGGCGCGGCCGAGGACCTGGGCTCCGCCGTAGGTGCCGAGGCGCAGGGCCTGGCGGGCGTTGAGCGCGGCCTCGCGGTGGGCGCCGAGACGGTTGATGAGGAGCGCGTTGCGCAGCTCGGTGTGGAGCTCGCCGGACTCGTTCGAGGCGGTGCCGTCGACGCCGAGGCCGACGGGTACGCCCGCCTTCAGCATGTCGGGGACGCGGGCGATGCCGGCGGCGAGACGCGCGTTGGAGGAGGGGCAGTGCGCCACACCGGTCTTGGTGCGGGCGAAGGCCGCGATGTCGGAGTCGTTCATGTGGACGCAGTGCGCCATCCACACGTCCTCGCCGAGGAAGCCGGTGGACTCGAAGTAGTCCGTCGGGCCCATGCCGAACAGCTCGTGGCAGAACTTCTCCTCCTCCACGGTCTCCGAGCCGTGGGTGTGCATGCGCACACCGAGGCGGCGGCCGAGCGCGGCGCCCTCCCGGAGGAGTTCGGTGGAGATGGAGAAGGGCGAGCAGGGCGCGACGGCGACCTGGGTCATCGCGTCGAAGGAGGCGTCGTGGTACTTCTTCACCGTCTCCTCGGTCGCGGCGAGCGCGCCCTCGGTGGTCTCGACGGCGAAGTCCGGCGGCAGGCCGCCGTCCTTCTCGCTGCGGTCCATGGAACCGCGGGCGAGGGTGAAGCGGACGCCCATCTCGGAGGCGGCGCCGATGATGGCACCGGACAGGTCACCGGAGTTCACCGGGTACACGTAGTGGTGGTCCATGGCGGTGGTGACACCGCCGCGGGCCATCATGGCCAGCGAGCCCTGCGCCGCGGCGCGCACCATCTGCTCGTCGATCCGCGCCCAGGTCGGGTAGAGGGCGACGAGCCAGTTGAAGAGGTTGTGGTCGGTCGCCAGGCCCCGGGTGATCCACTGGTAGAAGTGGTGGTGGGTGTTGACGAGACCGGGCGTGACGAGATGGCCGGTGGCGTCGATGCGCCGGACCACGTTCTCCAGGCCCTCGGGAGCCTTGCCGGCGCCGATGGACTCGATCTTGTTGTCCGCGACGACGAGGTAGCCGGAGGCGTACTCGGTGTCGTTCGCGTCGACGGTCGCGATCGCCGCGTTCTCGATGACGATGCGCTGGGCTGCCGAAGGTGCTGCCATGGCGGTGCTTCCTTCATTCCTCGGGGGTGGTGTGGGCACGGCAGGACCCTAGGAGGATTTGAGTGCCGGAGCCGTGTGACGGCTCCGGGTGCCGAGATGGTGGAAGAACAGATTCAGCAGGACGGCGACGAGTGCGCCGGCGCTGATGCCGGATCCGAGCACGGTCTGTGCCCAGGCGGGGAACTCGGCGTAGAAGGTGGGCGCGGCGAGCGGGATGATGCCCGCTCCGAGCGCGACGGCCACCAGGATGATGTTGGAGCTGTCGTCGAGTCCGGCTTCCGAGAGGGTGCGGATGCCGCTGACCGCGATCGAGCCGAAGAGGACGATGCCGGCGCCGCCGAGGACGGGCATCGGGACCATGGAGACGACGGCGCCGAGGGCCGGGAAGGCGCCGAGGACGAGCAGGGCGCCGCCTGCGACGGCGACCACGTACCGGGAGCGCACCCGGGTCAGCGAGACGACGCCGACGTTCTGGGCGAAGGCCGAGGTCGGGAAGCCGCCGAAGACGGGGCCGAGGAGGGTGGCGATGCCGTCGGTGCGCAGTCCTCGGGTGATGGTCCGGCCGTCGCTGCGCCGCTCGCAGATCTCGCCGAGGGCGAGCATGCCGGCGCTGGACTCGGTCATCAGGACCAGCATCACGATGCACAGGGAAAGGATCGCGGCGGGCTGGAACTCGGGGGCGCCGAAGGCGAAGGGGGCGGGCAGGGCCGCGACCGGCGCTTCGCTCAGGGCGGTGAAGTCTGCCATCCCGAAGGGGATCGCGGCGAGGGTGCCGATGAAGAGACCGAGCAGCAGGGCGATCTGCTTGACGAAACCCTTGCCGAACCGCTGGAAGAGCAGGATGACGACGAGGGTGAAGCCGGCGAGTGCCAGGTACTTCATGGCGCCGAAGTCGGCGGCGGTCCGGTCGCCGCCCTGCGCCCAGCCGACGGGCACGGGCATCAGGGTCACCCCGATGAGGGTGATGACGACGCCGGTGACGAGCGGCGGGAAGAAGCGAAGGAGCCTGCCGAAGAAGGGTCCGACGGCGAGGCAGAACACTCCGGCGACCATCACCGCGCCGTAGATGGCCGGGAGTTGGTGACCGGGGGCGCTGGTCTCGGCTATGGCGAGCATCGGCGCGATGCCGGCGGAGGATGCGGCGTTGACGAACGGCAGCCGGTTGCCCGCGAAGTTCCGGACGCCGAGCGTCTGCAGGATGGTGGCGCAGCCGGCGATGAGCAGGCTGGCGGCGATGAGCCGGGTCATTCCGGCGGCGTCCAGGCCGACCGCCTGGCCGATGATGAGCGGAGGGGTGACGACGCCGGCGTACATCGCGGCGATGTGCTGGAGTGCCGCGGGGACGAGCCGCGAGGCGGGGAGCTTTTCGTCCACCGGGTGGACCTGGTCGGTCGGTTCCGGCGGGGTGGAACACGGGCCTTCGGCGGGTGCCGGCCCCTTTGCTGGCTGTGCCATGAGAATCCCTCCGGTCCGGCGCGGCCCCCGCCCGACTGCGGGCGGGCGGGGGCCGGTCACACGGACGCCGCTTAGAGGTTGGTCATGTCGACCGGGATCTGCGCCGTGGCTCCGTCGCGGAGGACGGTGGCCTCGATGAGGCCGTACATGCGGTCGGCGGCGTAGTAGACCTCGTTGTCGTTCTTGAGGCCGAAGGGCTCGAGGTCGACCAGGAAGTGGTGCTTGTTCGGGAGCGAGAAGCGGACTTCGTCGATCTCCGAGCGGTGGTTGATGATGCGCGTGGCCATCTGGTACAGCGTCTGCTGGAGGGAGTACGAGTACGTCTCCGAGAAGGCCTCGAGCATGTGCTTCCTGGTCTGCTCGTAGGACCGCTCCCAGTTGGGCATGCGCTGCTCGTCGTCGGTCCAGTTGAACCGCCAGCGGGCGGACACCTGCGTGGCCAGGATGCGGTCGTACGCCTCCTGGAGCGTCGTGTACTGGTCCTTGATGTAGCCCCAGAACTCCGAGTTGGTGGAGTTCATGACCACGAGGTCCTTGAGGCCGGAGATGACCTCCCAGGTGGCACCGTCGTAGGTGATCTGGGTGACGCGGGTCTCCTGGCCCTTGCGGGCGAAGGAGTGGTTGACCTCGTCGGCGCCGATGAACTTGGAGTTGGCCTCGGAGGACGCGATGCGCTCCCAGGAGTACTCCTCGATCCGGATGCGCGCCTTCTTGATCGGCTCCTGGCTGGTCACGAAGTGGCGGGCGAGGTGGATGCCGAACTGCTCGGCGGACTCGATGCCGTACTCCTTGGCGAACGCGAAGATGGTGTTCTTCGTCGTGTCGGTGGGGAGGCAGTGGGCGTTGGAGCCGGTGAGGTGGACGTCGTCGAGGTCGCCGGAGAGGGCGACGGAGACGTTCAGGTCCTTGATGTGGTGGGTGTCGCCGTCCCGCGTGATCTTGACGACGCGGTTCTCTGCTTTGCCGTACTGGTTCTGGCCGAGAATCGTGGGCATGTCTGCTAGCTCCCTCGGTATACGGAGTAGCCGAACGGGTTGAGCAGCAGCGGTACGTGATAGTGCTCGCCCGGCGTGACGGCGAACGTGATCGCCACCTCCGGGAAGAACGCACCGCTGTCCCTTACGCGGGGGGCGTCCTGCTGCGCCTCGGCTTGCTTCTTGGAGAAGTAGGTCTCGACCTCGAAGTCGAGACGTACGTGGGTGGTGCCCTCCGGCAGCGCCGGCAGGTCCTTGCAGCGCCCGTCCGCGTCGGTGGCGGAGCCGCCGAGCGCGACCCACTCCGCGTCGAAGCCGCTGCGGGCCGCGAGCGTGATGGCGACGCCCTCGGCGGGGCGGCCGACGCTGGTGTCCAGGATGTGCGTGGACACCGAGGCCGTGGTGTCGGTGCTCATGCGGAGCTCTCTTCCTCGGAGGTCTCTACGAGACGGGTCAGCCGGATGCGGTTGATCTTGCCCAGTTCGGTGCGGACGATCTCCCGCTCCGCCTCGGGCGAGTTGCCGATCCGCTGCCGGAGCGCGTCGCGCATCTGCTCGCCGGTCCGGCCGGTGGCGCAGATGAGGAAGACGTGTCCGAACGTGTCCTGGTAGGCCAGGTTGAGTTCGAGCATCTCGGCCTTGAGCTCCGCGGAGGCGCCGGCCATCCCGCTCTGTTCGCGGGAGGAGGTCGGGTCCCCGGCCTTCGGACGACCGATCGGCGGGTGCCCCGCCATCGCCTCGGCCAGGTCCTCTGCGGTCAGCTCGGCCATGGCGGCGTCGCTGGCGAGGAAGAGAGCTTCGGCGGTGGTGAACGGGCGCTGGGCGAGGATCTCGCTCCCCCACGCCGAACTGGAACACACCTCGTGGAGCGCGGCGAGGGCCTCGCTGTCCGCGGAGGTGTTGAACCGGGTGAGGCCCGGTGTCGTACCTGAAGTCACGGGAAGCCTCCGTGGCTGTTTTTCGCTGTGCGTCGGACGGGCTGCGGATAGCTAACGCCCTCCGCAACACAACGTCAACACTTTGTTGAAAACTCGGCCATACAAAAGCCGTCGTCCCGACATCCGGACGACGGCTCGTGGCCACACATGATCAACTACTCGCCCTTGGCGGCCTTTTCCCTGCTCAGGGCGGTCTCCCTGTTCAGGTAGTTGTACACGGTGAAGCGGCTGACACCCAGTGCACCCGCCACCGTCTCCACTCCATGGCGTACCGCGAAGGCCCCGCGCGCCTCCAGGAGGCGGACGACCTCCTGCTTGGCCTTGCGGTCCAGTTCGGCCAGTGGCATTCCGTGCCGCCGTTCCATCGCCACGAGGATGTGGTCGAGGGATTCGGACAGCTGCGGCAGCCGTACGGCGAGCACGTCCTCCCCCTCCCAGGACAGGACGACGTCGTCGGCCTCCGCCTGCGCGGGCACGAGCAGCTCGGCGCCCATGGCGTCGACCAGCGGCTTCACCGCGGTGACCAGAGGGTGCTCGTTCACTTCTCGCCCTCCCCGAGCACATTGACCTGGAGCGAGACGCGCGTGGCCCCGGCCGCGAGCGACTTGCGCAGCAGCGCGTCGACGGCGGTGAGCACCTCGTCGGCACCGCCTTCCGCCGTGTTCCCGAAGGGGCCGACGTCGACCGCGTCCAGCTGGGCCGACTGGATGACCTCACGAGCCACGACCGCGTGCGCCGGCGCCTCGTCGAGGTCGAACGGCTCGGTCGTGAACTCCACTCTCAAACGCACCATGGCCCCACGCTACGGCCCCACTCCCGTCTACGGGAGCCTCGGACCTGCGGCGACCTCTTGACAAGCGGCTCCCCCGCCTTGCAACATTCCGTCAGACAGAAACTTACTTCCGCGATACGGAAGGAGCGCCGCCCCTCATGGGATACACGGACCAGCGCTTCGATGTGAACCTGTCGATCCTCTTCACGGAACTCCCGCTCCTGGAGCGCCCCGCGGCCGCCGCCGCGGCGGGCTTCACCGCGGTCGAGCTGTGGTGGCCCTGGATCGACACCGCCACCCCCGAGCAGAGCGAGCTCGACGCCCTCAAGAAGGCCCTTGAGGACGCCGGCACCCAGCTGGTGGGCCTGAACTTCTACGCCGGACAGCTCCCCGG
The DNA here is from genome assembly GCF_042795405.1 of Streptomyces sp. NPDC056480. NCBI lineage: Bacteria > Bacillati > Actinomycetota > Actinomycetes > Kitasatosporales > Streptomycetaceae > Streptomyces > Streptomyces sp. NPDC056480. The sequence goes on from NZ_JBHTSA010000048.1 coordinate 58,614, forward strand.
CCCCGACCGCGGAGCCCTCTCCGTACCCGGGGACGAGTCGGACCGCTTCCGCGCCAACATCGAGGTGGCCGCCGACTTCGCCGCCTCGGTCGGCTGCAAGGCGCTCAACGCGCTCTACGGCAACCGCGTCGAGGGCGTCGACCCGCAGATCCAGGACACCCTCGCCCTGGAGAACCTGGTCCTGGCCGCCCGCGCGGCCGACAGGATCGGCGCGATCCTCCTCGTCGAGACCCTCAACAAGCCGGAGTCGCCGCTCTACCCGCTGGTGAGCGCCCCCTCCGCGATCGAGGTCATCGACAAGGTCAACGCGGCGACCGGGCTCGGCAACGCCAAGTTCCTCCTCGACATCTACCACCTGTCGATGAACGGCGAGGACGTCAGCCAGGTCATCGCGGAGTACGCGGCCAAGACCGGCCACGTCCAGATCGCGGACAACCCGGGCCGCGGCGCGCCGGGCACCGGCGACCTGCCGCTCGAGCAGCTCCTCGACGAGCTGAAGAAGGCCGGTTACGACGGCTGGATCGGCCTGGAGTACAAGGCCGCCGACGCCGCCGCTTCCTTCGAGTGGCTGCCCGTCGAGGCCCGCCCGGCCCGCTGACGCAGGCTCCCTCCCCGTACCACCTTGTTTTGAGAGGCACCCTCACCATGAGCAGCAACCTCCCCAAGATCGCTTGGATCGGCCTCGGCATCATGGGTTCGCCCATGTCCGAGAACCTGCTGAAGGCCGGCTACTCGGTCACCGGCTTCACCCTCGAGCAGGACAAGCTGGACCGGCTCGCCAAGGCCGGCGGCACGTCCGCCTCCTCGATCGCCGACGCCGTCAGGGACGCCGACGTCATCATCACGATGGTGCCCGCCTCCCCGCAGGTCGAGGCCATCTCCTACGGCCCGGCCGGCATCCTGGAGAACGCCAAGCAGGGCGCGCTGATCGTCGACATGTCGTCGATCACCCCGCAGACCTCGGTCGACCTGGCGAAGAACGCCAAGGAGAAGGGCATCCGCGTCATCGACGCGCCCGTCTCCGGCGGCGAGGCCGGCGCCATCGAGGCCGTGCTCTCGATCATGGTCGGTGGCGAGAAGGCCGACTTCGACGAGGCCCTCCCGATCCTCGAGGCCCTCGGCAAGACCATCGTCCTCTGCGGCCCGCACGGCTCCGGCCAGACGGTGAAGGCCGCCAACCAGCTGATCGTCGCGGTCAACATCCAGGCCTGCGCCGAGGCCGTGGTCTTCCTGGAGAAGTCCGGTGTGGACCTCCAGGCCGCCCTCGACGTCCTCAACGGCGGCCTGGCCGGCTCGACCGTGCTGACCCGCAAGAAGGACAACTTCCTGAACCGGGACTTCAAGCCCGGCTTCCGGATCGACCTGCACCACAAGGACATGGGCATCGTCACCGACGCCGCCCGCAACGTCGGTGCGGCCCTCCCGGTCGGCGCGGTCGTCGCCCAGCTCGTGGCCTCGCTGCGCGCCCAGGGTGACGGCGGCCTGGACCACTCGGCCCTGCTGCGCGCCGTCGAGCGCCTCTCCGGCGCCCAGGTCTGATCCAGCGCCCCCGTGAGCGGGGGCCCCAGATTTCCGGTCGGCGGCGGCGCTGACAACTGTCCTGTCG
>NZ_JBHTSA010000049.1:0-59826 GCF_042795405.1 Streptomyces sp. NPDC056480
GGGCCGGGCCACCGGGGCCTCGTCACCCGACGAGTCCCTCCCAGGCCTTCCGGTACTCGGCGAGCCGGGCCTCGTACCCCTGCCGGAACTCCTCGGCCCCCTCCTTGGTCAGCCCGTCCCGGGACACCCGCCGTGCGGGTATCAGCCCGACCGCGTCGGCCATGACCACCACGGCCGCGGCGGCGACGGCCCCGCCGCGCTCCCGCGCGAGGAACGCCTGGTGCCCGGCCTCGCCCAGGAGCTGCCAGCAGATGTTGCGGGGGTTCCCCGCGGTCCGCTCCAGCTGCCGGTCCGGCACCGGCTCGACCCGCCCGGCCTCGGCCAGCCCCCTGATCGTGAGCAGCGCCGCGTACAGCTGCCCCCATCCGTACGGCACCCCGTCCTCGACCCGCGCCACGTGCGACCCCTTTCCCCTGGGCACCCCGCGAGACCACCCCGCAGCGGCTCCCCGACCCCTACCCATCGCGGGGCCCGCTCGCGCGCCGGGTCCCCCGCGTGGTCCTAGGACCACGGTCCCGCCCCCGTGGGACCTCCGGACGAAACCCGGGCCCGGTTTGTTGCGGCGGGATGAAATCGCAGCCCAGCCGTGTTGGGGCTTCCGGTAGAGCAGGACGAACGGGAGGCCACTCGTGGCGGCGGTCGGGGAACAACAGCAGGGCTGGGCGCGCAGGCTCGCCGGGTACGCGTGGCGGTACAAGGCCAACACGTTGCTCGCGCTCGGGTCCTCGCTGGTCGGCATGGCCGTGCTCGCCCTCGTGCCGCTGGTCACCAAGGTGATCATCGACGACGTCATCGGGGCGAAGACCCGGGACCTCTCGGTCTGGACCGGCCTCCTCATCGGCGCCGCCGTCCTCGTCTACGCCCTCACCTACGTCCGCCGCTACTACGGCGGACGCCTCGCCCTCGACGTCCAGCACGACCTGCGCACCGACATGTACGCCACCATCACCCGGCTCGACGGGCGACGGCAGGACGAGCTGTCGACCGGGCAGGTCATCGGGCGGGCCACCAGCGACCTGCAGCTGATCCAGGGCCTGCTGTTCATGCTTCCGATGACGATCGGGAACGTCCTCCTCTTCCTCATCTCGCTGGGCGTCATGGCCTGGCTGTCCCTTCCGCTCACCCTGGTCGCCCTCGCCGTCGCCCCCGCCCTCTGGTTCATCGCCAAGCGCAGCCGCACCCGCCTCCACCCCGCCACCTGGCACGCGCAGCAGCAGGCCGCGGCCGTCGCCGGGGTCGTCGACGGGGCCGTGACCGGCGTCCGGGTCGTGAAGGGCTTCGGCCAGGAGGACCAGGAGACCGGCAAGATCCGCGAGGCCGGACGGAAGCTGTTCGCCGGCCGCCTGCGGACGATCCGGCTGAACTCGCGGTACACCCCGGCCCTCCAGGCCGTCCCCGCCCTCGGCCAGGTCGCCGTCCTCGCCCTCGGCGGCTGGCTCGCGTACCGCGGCCAGATCACCCTCGGCACCTTCGTCGCCTTCTCCGCCTACCTGGCCTCCCTGGTCGGCCCGGTCCGGATGCTCGCCATGGTCCTCACCGTCGGCCAGCAGGCCCGCGCCGGCGTCGAGCGGGTCCTCGACCTCGTCGACACCGAGCCGGTCATCAAGGACGGGACGAAGGAGCTGCCCGCCGACGTGCCCGCCACCGTCGAGTTCGACGACGTGGCGTTCGGCTACGAGGGCGCCGACGGCAGGACCAGCCCCGTGCTCGACGGGTTCTCGCTGGAGATCCGCGCCGGCGAGACCGTGGCCGTCGTCGGCGCCTCCGGTTCCGGCAAGTCCACCGTCTCCCTGCTCCTCCCGCGCTTCTACGACGTCACCCACGGCGCCGTCCTCGTCGGCGGCCATGACGTCCGCGAGCTCACCCTGGACTCGCTGCGCGCCGCGATCGGCCTCGTCCCCGAGGACTCCTTCCTCTTCTCCGACACCGTCCGCGCCAACATCGCGTACGGCTTCCCGGACGCCACCCAGGAGCAGATCGAGGCGGCGGCCCGCGCCGCCCAGGCGGACCGTTTCATCGCCGAGCTGCCCGCCGGGTACGACACCAAGGTCGGTGAGCACGGACTCACCCTCTCCGGCGGCCAGCGCCAGCGCGTCGCCCTCGCCCGCGCGATCCTCACCGACCCCCGCCTGCTCCTCCTCGACGACGCGACCTCCGCCGTCGACGCCAAGGTCGAGCACGAGATCCACGAGGCCCTGAAGGCGGTGATGGCGGGCCGTACGACCCTGCTCATCGCGCACCGCCGCTCCACCCTCGGCCTCGCCGACCGCATCGCCGTCCTGGAGAACGGCCGGCTCGCCGACATCGGCACCCACGCCGAGCTGGAGGAGCGCTCCCCGCTCTTCCGCCGTCTGCTCACCGACCCGGACGAGCTGGGCGCCGTCTCGCCCGGCCACACCACCCCGGCCGAGCTCCCCGAGGACCGCACGCTGCGGGCCGAGCTGGACGCCGAGTTCGACGCCGAGCGCGGCATCACCCCCACCCTGTGGGTACGGGACGAGACCACCGGCCGGGAGAGCGACGCGCCCGGGGCCACCCCCGAGCTGCTCGCCGCCGTCGAGGCACTGCCGCCCGCCACCGACACCCCCGGCATCGACGAGGGCCGCGCCGTCGCGCCCGAGGACGGCTACGGTCTGCGCCGGCTGCTCCGCGGCTTCGGCGTCCCGCTGCTCATCAGCCTCGGCCTGGTCGCCCTCGACGCCGGCGCCGGTCTGCTGCTCCCGGTCCTGATCCGGCACGGCATCGACGAGGGCGTGAACCGGCTCGCGATCGGCGCCGTCTGGGCGGCCTCCGCGTTCGCCCTGGTCACCGTGCTCGTGCAGTGGGTGGCGCAGACCGCGGAGACCCGGATGACCGGCCGTACCGGCGAGCGGGTCCTCTACGCGCTGCGCCTGAAGATCTTCTCCCAGCTCCAGCGGCTCGGTCTCGACTACTACGAGCGCGAGCTCACCGGCCGGATCATGACCCGGATGACCACGGACGTGGACGCCCTGTCGACGTTCCTGCAGACGGGCCTCGTCACCGCCTTCGTCTCCGTCGTGACCTTCTTCGGGATCATGGTCGCGCTGCTCGTGCTCGACCTCCAGCTCGCCCTGGTGGTCTTCGCGACCCTGCCGGTCCTCGCCGTCGCCACGTACTACTTCCGCCGCTCCAGCGTGAAGGCGTACGAGCTGGCGCGCGAGCGGATCAGCGTCGTCAACGCCGACCTCCAGGAGTCCGTCTCCGGCCTCCGGATCGTGCAGGCCTTCCGCCGCGAGCAGTCCGGCGCGGCCCGGTTCGCCGAGCGCAGCGACCACTACCGCGAGGCGCGCGTCCGCGGCCAGTGGCTGATCTCCGTCTACTTCCCGTTCGTCACCCTGCTGTCCTCGGTGGCCGCGGCGGCCGTCATGATCGTGGGCGCGAACCGCATCGACGGCGGCACGCTCACCACCGGCGCCCTCGTCGCCTACCTCCTCTACATCGACCTGTTCTTCGCCCCCGTGCAGCAGCTCTCGCAGGTCTTCGACGGCTACCAGCAGGCCGCCGTCTCGCTGAAGCGGATGCAGGAGCTCCTCCAGGAGCCGACGTCGACGGCCGCCGCGCCCGCGCCCCTGGACGTGCTGTCGCTGCGCGGCGAGATCGCCTTCGAGGACGTCTCCTTCGCGTACGGCGGCGAGGACGGCGCCCCGAAGGACGAGACCGCCCTCACCGGCATCGACCTGCGCATCCCGGCCGGTCAGACCGTCGCGTTCGTCGGCGAGACCGGCGCGGGCAAGTCCACCCTGGTCAAGCTGGTCGCCCGGTTCTACGACCCGACGGGCGGCCGGGTCACCGCCGACGGCACCGACCTGCGCGACCTCGACCTCACCGCGTACCGGCACCGGCTCGGCGTCGTCCCGCAGGAGGCGTACCTCTTCGCCGGGACGGTCCGGGACGCCATCGCGTACGGCCGTCCCGAGGCGACCGACGCCGAGGTGGAGGCGGCGGCCCGTGCGGTCGGCGCCCACGACATGATCGCGACCCTCGACGGCGGCTACCTCCACGGGGTCGCCGAGCGGGGCCGTAACCTCTCGGCCGGTCAGCGCCAGCTCATCGCCCTCGCCCGCGCCGAGCTCGTCGACCCGGACGTCCTGCTCCTCGACGAGGCCACGGCGGCCCTCGACCTGGCCACCGAGGCCCAGGTCAACCAGGCCACCGACCGTCTCGCCGGCCGCCGGACGACGCTGGTCGTCGCCCACCGGCTGACCACCGCCGCCCGCGCCGACCGGGTGGTCGTGATGGACCACGGCCGGGTCGTGGAGGACGGCACCCACGAGGAGCTGCTCGCCCTCGACGGCCGGTACGCGACGCTGTGGCGGACGTTCATCGGCGAGGCCGTCGACGAGGAGGAGCCGGAGCGGGTGTGAGCACCCGCCCGTCCGGCAGGTGAGTACCCGGGCGGATACCGGAGCCGGGGCGGGCGGGGTGGGATGGAGGCATGAGCCCCCATCCCCGCACCCGCGCCGCGTCGCCCGTCCCGATCACCCCGCCGGACGTCGAGGGCCCGCGTCTGCGGAGGCGGTCGGCGGTCTGGGCGGGGCTCTTCGTGCCCGCGAGCCTGCTCGCCGGCATCCTCGTGCTCACCCGCGAGAACACCGCCCGCTGCCTCACCAAGGGGGAGGCTTGCGACGGCACCCCCGGCCTGTTCTACGTCGCCGCCCTGGCGATCGCCCTCGCGGCGCTCGTCACCGTGCAGAGCACCTCTCGCCCCGGGGTCCGCCGGGCGGCGTGCTGGACCCAGCTGGGTGCGGAGGGCATCTTCCTGATCTTCCTCCTCACCGCGTTCGCGTAGCGGGCGCCCGACGCGGAGGCAACCATTCCGGGGCGGGCTGCGTCGTACGCCCGTACGCCGATCCACTCGGGAGGGGAACGCATGCCCACGGACCCGCAGCACCCACGACGCGGCCCACGGCTGCTCGCCCGAGTCCTCGCGCCGCTCCTCGCCGCCCTCGCCCTCGTCCTGACCCCGGCGCCCCTCGTCCCCGGCGCCGCCGCCGGCACCGCCGAGGCCGTCTCCGTCTGCCAGGGCCGGCCCGCCAGGACCATCGCCTTCGCCACCGGCGAGCTCCGCCTCTACCGCACCCGCCACTACGCCTGCGCCGTCACCGTCGCCAACGGCGGCGGCCGCCGGCCGATGGCCGTCTCCCTCCAGCCGCGCGGCGGCCGGCCCGCCGTCCGGGCCGGACGGTTCGACCGGCAGGCCGGGCCCGTCACCGTCCACGCCCTCAACCGCTGCGTCCGGGTGAGCGGTTCGGTGGCCGGGCGGGGCACGTCCACCGGCTGGATCCTGTGCTGATGTACAGGAAAGTCCAAGGGTAAGGATCAACTGGGTCTGGCGGTCCACACGTTGCCCCCGCTAGGTTCGCGACACCGTTGTGAACCAAGGGGAGGGTGAATGCGCAAGTCGCTGAGATGGGCGCTGTCGCTTTCGGTGCTCATAGGCACCGTGGCACCGACCGGCGTGGCTACCGCCGCGGACACGGACACGGGCAGCACGGCCGTCGTCGACTCGCAGAGCACGGACATCAAGGACCGCATCCTGGCGATCCCCGGGATGAGCCTGATCGAGGAGAAGCCGTACGCGGGCTACCGCTTCTTCGTCCTGAACTACAAGCAGCCGATCGACCACCGCCGGCCGTGGGCCGGCACGTTCGACCAGCGGATCTCCGTCCTCCACAAGGACACGAGCCGCCCGACCGTCTTCCGCACCAGCGGCTACTCGCTGAGCACCACCCCGAGCCGCGCGGAGCCGACGCGGATCATCGACGGCAACCAGGTCTCCATGGAGTACCGCTTCTTCACGCCGTCCCGGCCGCAGCCCGCCGACTGGTCGAAGCTCGACATCTGGCAGGCGGCCAGCGACCAGCACCGGATCTTCAGCGCGCTGAAGAAGATCTACGGCCAGAAGTGGCTCTCCACCGGCGCCTCCAAGGGCGGCATGACCGCCACCTACTTCGAGCGCTTCTACCCGCGCGACATGGACGGCGTCGTCGCCTACGTCGCGCCGAACGACGTGGTCGACAAGGAGGACTCGGCCTACGACCGGTTCTTCGCGACCGTCGGCACCAAGGACTGCCGCGACCGCCTGAACAACCTGCAGCGCGAGGCCCTCGTGCGCCGCGCGCCCCTCGAGGCCAGGTACAAGGCGTGGGCCGAGTCGGAGGGCCTCACCTTCAACACGGTCGGCACGGTCGACAAGGCCTTCGAGGCCGTCGTCCTCGACTTCGTGTGGGGCTTCTGGCAGTACTACGGCGAGGACGTCTGCGACCAGATCCCGGTCGCGAAGACCGCCACCGACGACGAGGTGTACGGCACGATCGACGCCTACTCGGGCTGGGCCGCCTACACCGACCAGGGCCTGGAGCCGTACACGCCGTACTACTACCAGGCGGCGACCGAGCTCGGCTCGCCCACGATCAAGCAGCCGCACCTCAAGGGCCTGAGCCGCTACGGCTACCAGCCCGCGAGCAACTTCGTGCCGCGCGAGATCCCCATGAAGTTCAAGCCGCACGCCATGCGTGACGTGGACGACTGGGTCCGCAAGAACGCGAACAAGATGCTGTTCGTGTACGGCGGCAACGACCCGTGGGGCTCGGAGAAGTTCCACCTGGGCAAGAGCGCGCGCGACAGCTACGTGTACGTGGCGCCGGGCGCCAACCACGGTGCGAACGTCGCCGGGCTCGTCGAGGCCGAGCGGAACAACGCCACCGCCCGCATCCTCGCCTGGGCCGGGGTCCCCGCCCCGGCCGTCCAGGCGGCGCAGCCGCTGGCCCGCTTCGACGCGCGCCTCGACCAGCGGGTCGACGAGGACGCGACGAAGGAGCACGGCCTGCGGCCGTAACCGCTACGAAGGGGGGTGGGGTGCGTCCGGCGGCGCGCCCCACCCCCCTCCGTCGTGCCGGCCGTGCCGACCGAGCAGGCCGTGCCGGCGGTGGCGGCGGTGTCAGCGGTACGACAGGCCGTGCCCGACCGGGTAGAGCACCTTCGCCGGGTCGTCGGCGCTCTGCACCGGCACCGGCAGCCGACCCCTGGGCCTGGCCCTGCCCGCCAGGACCCGCGCCGCGGCCCGGAGTTCGACATCGGTCCAGGAGTAGGCGGCGAGCGTCGCCCGCTGGCCGTCGATCCGGGCGATGTCGTACGGGTTGCGGATCGCGATCGTCACGACGGGCACCCCGGTCGCGACGAGCCGCGCCACGAGCGTGCGCTGCGGGCTGGTCGCGGTGACGTTGTACGTGCCCACCACGACGACGTCCTTGCCCGCGGCCGCCGCCACCGCCTCCTCGATCTTGGCCGCCGTCGGGGTGATCCCCGTGGAGAGCGCGGTAGCGGTGAACCCCAGCTCCGTCAGGGCGGTCGCCAGCGTCGTCGTCGGCGGGCCCGTCGTACCGGACGGCGAGGCCGGGTCGGCGCCGACGACGAGGACCGAGCCGTGGCGGGCCGGGCTCAGCGGCAGGAATCCGCCGTCGTTGCGGAGCAGGGTCGTGGTGGCCTCGGCGATCCGGTCGGCCTGGGCGAGATGGGCGGCGGTGCCGACCACCCGCTCGACGCCGGCCCGGGTGACGTACGCGTTCCGGAACAGACCGAGCTTCGACTTGAGCCGCAGGATCCGCAGGATCGATTCGTCGAGCCGGGCCTCCGTCAGTTCGCCGTCCCTGACGGCCTTCAGGACCGCGTTCCAGGCCACATCGAGCTTCGGCGGGTTGAGCAGCTGGTCCACCCCGGCCTTCAGGGCGAGGACCGGGACGCGCTCGTCGCCGTACTTGGTGCGCACCCCCTCCATGCCGAGCGCGTCGGTGACCACCACACCGTCGTAGCCGAGCTCCTCGCGGAGGATGCCGGTGAGGATCGGCCGGGACAGCGTCGCCGGGTCCTCGCTCGGGTCGAGCGCCGGGACCACGATGTGCGCGGTCATGATCGAGTCGATCCCCGCGGCGATCGCGGACCGGAACGGCGGGGCGTCGAGCGCGCTCCACTGCGCCCGCGTGTGGGTGATCGTCGGCAGGCCGTAGTGGCTGTCGACGGCCGTGTCGCCGTGCCCGGGGAAGTGCTTGGAGGTGGCCGCGACCCCGGCCCGCTGGTAGCCCTTGACCTGTGCGGCGACCATTCCGGCGACCGCCGCCGGGTCGGAGCCGAAGGAACGGACGCCGATGACCGGGTTGGCCGGGTTGACGTTGACGTCGGCGACCGGGGCGTAGTTCTGCCGGATGCCGACGGCCGCGAGCTCCGCGCCCGCGATCTGCGCCGCCCTGCGGGAGTCCGCGAGCGAACCGCCGGCACCGAGGGCCATCGCGCCGGGCACCAGGGTGGCGGGCTCGCCCACCCGGCAGACGATGCCGTGCTCCTGGTCGGTGGAGATGAGCGCGGGGATCGGCGTGGGCTGCGCGAGCGCCGCCTGCTGGATGCCGTTGGAGAGCGCGGCGATCTGCTGCGGGTCGCGGGTGTTGTGGGCCCAGGAGAAGTAGATGACGCCGCCCACGTGGTAGCGGTCGACCAGCTCGGCGGCCGTACGGACACCGATCTCGGCGAGGTTGGCGTCGATGTCGGCCTGGTCGGGTGCGGTGGCGGAGTGACCGTACACCCGCATCACGAAGAGCTGGCCGACCTTCTCCTCGAGGGACATGCGGTCGATGATCCGCCGGAGCTTCCGGTCGTCGTGCCGGTCCTGCCCGGCGAGGGCGGGGGTGCTGACCCCGGTGACGGCGGCCGCTGCCGCGGCGGCGGTCACCGTGAGGAGGGTGCGTCGGGAGGGGGCGGGGGCGCGGTGGTGCACTGATGCTCCTTCCGGCCGTGCGAGGTTGAAGGGATCCATGCGCGAAGTCCTCGGAAGCCACCTCTGAAGGAAACTTCCAAGGGTCACGGATAGCCCGAAAGTAACTGCCAGGTCAAGGACCCGCGCACGAATCGCCCACGGCGGCGATCCCGGGCCAGAGCTCCTGGAGCGTACGGACCGTCTCCCGGATCGCCGGGCGCCGCGCCGCCCCGGTCCGCCACATGGCGTGCAGGCGGCGCGTCGGCATCGGGTCCAGCCGCACCGGTGTCACCTCCGGCGGCAGGGTCCCGCGCCCCAGGCGCGGCACCAGCGCGATGCCCAGACCGGCCGCGACCAGGGCGACCTGCGTGTGGTTCTCCTCCGCCTGATGGACGATCAGCGGCTCGAAGCCCGTCTCCCGCAGCGTCCGCGTCAGCCAGTCGTGGCAGACCGTCCCCGGCGGCTGCGAGATCCACCGCTCCGCCGCCAGCTCCTCCCGGCGCACCGAGTCCCGCGCGGCGAGCGGATGATCCCGGTGGACGAGGATGTCGCACAGGTCGTCGCCGATCACCGACTGCTCGACCCCCGGCGGTACGGGGAGCGGGGCGATGTCCCAGTCGTGCGCCACCGCCAGGTCGATGACCCCGCGCGCGACCAGGTCGACCGACACGTGCGGGTCCACCTCCGAGAGCCGGGCGTCGACATCGGGGTGGACCCGGCCCAGCTCCGCGAGCACCCGGGGCATCAGCCCGCGCGCCGCGCTCGCGAAGCAGCCGATGTCGAGCCGCCCGGCGGGCCGGCCGCGCCGCTCCTCCAGCCGTACCTCCGCCTCCTCCACGAGGGCGAGCAACCGGCCGGCGGTGGCGGCGAGGTGATGGGCGTCGTCGGTGAGGCGGATGCCGCGGCCGCTGCGTTCGAGCAGGGTCGTACGGGTCTCCCGCTCCAGCTTCGCGATCTGCTGGGAGACCGCGGACGGCGTGTAGCCGAGGGCGGTGGCGGCGGCGCCGACACTGCCGTGGACGGCGACGGCGTGCAGGGCGCGCAGACGGCCGAGATCCAGCACGGGCGTTCCTCCTCTTCGATGCGCGGGACGGATGGATGAAGCGTTGCTACATCTCACCATGAAGAACTCCGTGCTGGTGCTACACAGTCGGGGCGGCCATGCTCGACAGCATGCGCCCCGCCCACCTCGCCCTCGCCGCCCTGGTCGCCGCCGTCTGGGGAGTCAACTTCGTCGTCATCGAGATCGGCCTCGACCACTTCCCGCCGCTGCTCTTCTCCGCCCTCCGCTTCCTCGCCGCCGCCCTGCCCGCCGTCTTCCTGGTGGGCCGGCCCACCGTGGCCTGGAAGTGGATCCTGGCGGTGGGACTCGTCCTCGGCGTCGCCAAGTTCGGGCTCCTCTTCACCGGCATGGACCTCGGCGCCCCCGCCGGTCTGTCCTCCCTCGTCCTCCAGGTCCAGGCCGTCTTCACCGCCCTCTTCGCCTTCGCCGCCCTCGGCGAACGCCCCGGCCGCCTCAGGCTCGCGGGCATGGGGGTCGCCCTGGTGGGCATCGGCGTGGCGGCGGCGGACGAGGGCGGGGCCGGGTCCCTCACCGGGTTCGTCCTGGTGATCGCCGCGGCCGCCTGCTGGGGCGTCTCCAACGTCCTGACCCGCAAGGCCTCCCCGCCCGACGCGCTCAACTTCATGGTCTGGGTCAGCGTCGTGCCCGTCCTGCCGCTGCTCGGCCTCTCCCTCCTCCTGGAGGGACCGGACCGTGACCTCGCGGCCCTGCGCGGGCTCGACTGGACCGGCGTCGGCGTCATCGTCTACGTCGCCTGGATCACCACCGTCTTCGGCTTCGGCGCCTGGGGCCGGCTGCTCCGCCGCTACCCTGCCTCCTCCGTCGCCCCCTTCTCCCTCCTCGTGCCCGTCTTCGGGATGTCCGCGGCGGCGCTCGTCCTGGGCGAGGGAGTGAGCCCGGCCCGCTGGTGCGCGGCGGCGCTGCTCGTCGGGGGAGTGGCCCTGACGTCCTTCGCACCGGGCCGGCGGGCCACCGGCGGGGCCGGTGGGGTCAGCAGTGCTGGCGGGGCCGGGAATCCCGTGGCGGCGCCGGACCCCGTGGCCGTATCGTCGACCGGCCGCCCGCTCGGCGAGGAACGGCGCACGACCCGCGAGGAAAGGCCCGCATGACCTTCGAGAACATCACCGTGGACACCCCCGGACCCGTCCCCGGGGCCGTGCTGCTCGCCGGGATCCCCGGCAGCGGGAAGTCCACCGTCGCGGCCGCCCTCGCGGCCCGCTTCGCCCGGGCCGCGCACATCGAGGTCGACGACCTCCAGTCCCTCATCGTGAGCGGCTGCCACTGGCCGAGCCCGGACGGCGACCCGGAGGCGGACCGTCAGATCCTGCTGCGCGCCCGCAACGCCTGCCTCCTCGCCGGCAGCTTCGCGGCGGCCGGCTTCCTCCCGGTCCTCGACGACGTGGTCGTACGCCGCTCCCACCTGGACTACTACCGCGCCCACACGACGGCGACGGCGCTCCACGTGGTGATCCTGGCCCCCGGCCCCGCCAAGGCCTGGGAGCGCAACAACGCCCGCGACAAGCGCCTGACGACCGACTGGACCTTCCTGGACGAGGCGATGCGCGCGGAGCTGTCGGACGAGGGCGTCTGGATCGACAACGCGGACCTCACGGTGGCGGAGACGGTGGACGCGGTCCTCGCGGCGACGGGCCTGACCCCCGGGACGTAGCCCGTCGGATCCCCACGGGGGTGGGATCCGACGGGCTCGTCGTCCTGTCCGCGACGTCGCGGTCAGGCGAACATGTCGGCCAGCAGCTCGGGGCCGATCACGATCGGCGCCGGGCGGTAGGCGGGCGGCAGCGTCCCCATCAGCTCGCGGACCAGGAAGTCCCAGCAGCGGGTGCGGACATGGGCCAGGCAGTCGATGAAGGTGTGCTCGGCGCCGGGCACGACGTGCAGTTCGACGTCCTTGCCGGCGGCCAGGAGCCGGTCGGCGAACCGCAGGGTCTGGTGCGGGTGGACCTGGTCGTCCATGTCGCCGTGGACGAGCAGCAGCTTGCCGGTCAGCCGGTCGGCGAGGTCCAGGTTGGACGTCCGGGCCCAGGTCTCGGGGGCGTCCGCGCCGTCGTAGGACTCGACGAAACCGGCGTTGAAGGTGCGGGCGTCGTGCGAGCCGGAGAGGGCGGCCCCGACCTTGTACGTCCCGGGGAAGTCCAGCATCGCGCGGGCCGCGGCGAATCCGCCCCCGGAATGGCCGAAGACGCCGACCCGCTCCAGGTCCATCCACGGCCGGGTCTCGGCCAGCTGCCCCAGGGCCGCGACGTGGTCGGCCAGGGAGCCGGCGTCGGCCAGGTGACCGAAGGAGGCGTCGTGGAAGGCCTTGCTCCGGCCCGGGGTGCCCCGGCCGTCGAGCGCGATGACCACGAAGCCGAGCGCCGCCAGGGGTTCGGCGTCCATGCCCATGCCGCCGGGGTCGAAGCACGGGGCGACCCGGTTGACCTGCGGGCCCGGGTAGAGGTTGTCCACCACCGGGTAGGACCGGGCGGGGTCGAAGTCCCGCGGCCGGTACAGCACTCCGTAGACGTCGGTCTCGCCGTCGGCCGCCTTGACGCGGAAGCGCTCCGGCGCGGTCCAGCCGGTGGCGGCGAGCCTGGTGGTGTCGGCGCGCTCCAGCTCGACGAGCACCCGCCCGGTCCAGTCGCGGACCGTGGTGACGGGGGCGGTGTCGACGGTGGACGCGGAGTCGATGAAGTACTCCTGGTCGTACGGGGTTTCCGGGAGGGCGGCGATGTGGTCGAGCGTGTCGTCGGTGAGCCGGACGAAACCGGAGCCGTCCAGGCCGACCCGGCACACCGTGCGCCGGTACGGGTCCTCGTCGACGAGTCCGGAGGCGGTGAAGTACACGACCCGCCCGGCCTCGTCGACGCGCAGGATCTGCCGTACCAGCCACGGCCCGGAGGTGACCCGGCCGAGCAGCTCGCCGGTGTGCAGGTCGTAGCGGTAGAGGTGGCCCCAGCCGTCGCGCTGCGAGAACCACAGCACCTCGTCGGCGAGCACCCGGACGAGGGGCGGCTCGGTCATCCACTGGTTGGGCTCCACCCGGGTCTCCCCGCACTCGCGGATCACGACGGTGACGTCGCCGGTGACCGGGTCCAGGCGGTTCAGGGTGAGGGAGTGCTGGTCCCGGGGCCGGGCGAGGAAGTAGACGGCGGAGCCGTCCGCGGCCCACCACGCCCACTTCACGGTGATCGGCGACACATGGGTCATGATCAGCGGCTCCGCCTCGGCGCGGACCACCGTGCCCTCGGCGACGTCGAGGACGACCAGCTCGGCCAGCGGCAGGTGCTCGTCGCCTGCGTACGCGAACGGCTGGGTGTGCAGGCGGGGTACGCCTCCGTCGGCGGGCAACGCCTCCACCAGGTGGGTCCTGCGGACCTCGCGCTCGTCGGTCCGGTGGGCGAGGACCTTCGTCGAGTCCGGCGACCAGGCGACCGCGGGCGGCAGGTAGGGCACGCCGAGCTTGCGCAGCAGGGTGGCGTTGCCGGTCGCGGCGGGCCCCGGACCGTAGGCGTGACCGGGTGCGCCGTCGGTGGTCAGGGGCCACTCGCGGCCGTCGGACAGCGAGCGGGCCCACAGGTCGTGTCCCCGCTGGGACACCGCGGTCCTCCCGTCGGGCGACGTCACGTCCAGCGGGTTGCCCGGGGCGGTGAACTCGGCCGGCTCGCAGACGTATCCGTCCAGTTCGCAGCGCCAGTACGCGCCGAACGCGACGAACCTGACCTCGTTCCCGACCGGTTCGATGCCGGGGAACGGCAGGGCCTCGGGGTCGACCGGCTGCCCGGAGGCGGTGGCCAGCGAGGCGGCCAGCCGGGCGTGGTCGAAGGCCGGCTCACGTGTGCCCGCCGCCGGGTCGACCCGTACGAAGCGCCTGCCGGCGCCGTCGCTCACCGCGTACCAGAACCGGGCGCCCCCGTCGATCCACTGCGGCCTGACCTTGTCACCGACGACGAGCTCGCCCGGGCGGGCGGGACGACGGAGAAGCTGCTCGGCGGCCTGGTAGTTCTGAGTGGTGCTCATTCTGCTTGTCCGTCCTCGGAGTTCGTCGTGGAAGATCTGGGGGCGTCGGGCGCCGCCGGGGTGGTTCAGAGGCTGCGGGCGGTGATGTCGCCGTACGAGGTGGTGGCGTGGATGCTCAGGCCGGCGGCGGCGCCGTCGGTGTTGGCGAGGGCGTTGTGGACGCGGCCGTAGGCGGTGCCGGCGTTCAGGGTGGCGGAGACGCCGCGGGCGGCGCCGACCGTGATCTCGCCGGACTCGGTGCGCAGCACGACCGTGCCCCGCGTGGCCTCGGCGACGCGCAGGTCGCCCTTCTCGGCGCTGATCTCGGCGGGGCCGCCGAGGCGGCCGACCGTGATGTCGCCGGCGAGCAGGCGGACGCGGGCGCCCGCGGTCTCGTCGAGCTCGACCGTGCCCTGCGCGCTCTCGACGGTGACGTCGCCGAGGCGCCCGACGCCGCGGAGTTCGGCGGCGGCCGTCTTCGCCTCGACGCGGGAGCCGGCGGGGAGCTGGACGGTCACCTCGACGGAGCCGGAGTCGCCGAGGATCTTGTTCTTCGCGGGGGCGGCGGCGATTCGCAGGACGCCGTCGGTGAACTCGACGGTGATCTCCTCGGCGGCCTTCACGTCGTTGCCCTTGGCGGCGTTCGCGGGGCGGATGTCGACGGTGGCGTCGGCGCGGTCGGCGGCGATGAGCCGGATGCGGCCGGCGGGGATGTCGAGGACGGTGGTGATGGCGGCGGTGGTGGCGAACTTCTGCAAGGTTCTTCTCCTTCTTGGGGCGGGCCCGCTCTCGGGCCGCGCCGTTTCCGATGAGGGAAAAGCTACGTTGCGTTCATGGGTCTGGCAACGTGTTCGTTGCGCGAAGTGGGCATCGTTGCAGGTAGATTGAGGGATTTCGTTGCAACGGTTTCAAGGATAATGCAACGTCAGGAGTGTGGTTCGTTGCAATGGAATGAAGGTGAATGCACTGTGGGGGTGCTCTGAGTGCTCTGGGTGCCCTGGGTGCTCCGGGCGTCGGTGCGAGGTGCGGGGCGCGGGGCGCGGGGTCGGTGTCTCGGCGCCGACGGGGGCGCCGAAGGGGGGATGCGGCGGTGGGCTCGGTGATACGGCCAGGGCGGACGCGACCCTCGTGGATGCCAGACAGGTCGGCCGACGGGTCGATCGGCAAGTCGGCGGGCCGGTCGGCGAGTCGGCGGGGCGTCCGCCCACGCCAAAGGCAGGGGGGCCCGGACGCCAACTGCGGCACCTGCTCGGCCACTTCCTCTGAGCGGCCGTCCGGCCGCGTGCCCCCGGCGGCTCTGCGGCCCGTGCCCCGGCGGCTCTGCGGCCGCGTGCCCCCGCGGCCCTTCGTTCGTGCAACTCCCCCCGTGGCGCCGTCGCCTACTCCCGGGGCCGCCCCGTGGAACCCCGTACCACCAGCTCCGCCGGGACGCGGGCCAGGCCGCCCGCCGGGGGGTCCTCCGTGCCCATGGCCAGGCGGCCCGCTCGTGTCCCCGCCTCGTGCAGCGGCAGATGGACCGTCGTCAGGGACGGGACCGCGTCCACCGAGAACGGGAGGTCGTCGAAGCCCGCCACGGACACGTCGCCGGGGATCGACAGGCCGCGTTCCCGCAGGGCCGCGCAGACGCCGAGGGCGACCGTGTCGTTGGCGGCGACGACCGCCGTGAGGTCCGGGTCGCGGGCGAGGAGCTCGGCCGTGGCCTTGTAGCCGGCCTGCCGGTCGTACGCGCCGTGGACCGTCGGCCCCTCCGTGATCCCCGCCGCCGTGAGCGCCGCCCGGTGGCCCTCCAGGCGGTGCCGGGTCGTCGTCCGGTCGGCCGGGCCGGCCGCGTATCCGATGCGCCGGTGGCCGAGTTCGAGCAGGTGCTCGGTGAGGCGCCGCGCGCCGCCCCGGTTGTCGAAGACGAGCGCGGCCGCGTTCGC
Organism: Streptomyces sp. NPDC056480; assembly: GCF_042795405.1. NCBI lineage: Bacteria > Bacillati > Actinomycetota > Actinomycetes > Kitasatosporales > Streptomycetaceae > Streptomyces > Streptomyces sp. NPDC056480. Next base: position 15,749 of record NZ_JBHTSA010000049.1, read on the forward strand.
GTCGCCGGTGACCGGCGGCCGCCCGCAGAGCACGACCCGGGTCCCCGCCTCCGCAAGCTTGGCCAGCTTGCCGGTGGTCGCCGCCAGGTGCTCGGGGTCCTCGATCGAGCCGCCCATGAGGATCACGGCCGCGGCCCGCTGCCGCTGGAGCAGGGTGAGGTAGGTCAGCTCTCGCTCGGGGGAGCCGCCGGTGTTGCAGACGACGGCGAGCTTCTCGCCGCCGCCGCGCCCCGAGCCGCTCTCCCCGATGGAGCTCTGCGCCGCGCTCGCCATGATTCCGAAGAACGGGTCGGCGATGTCGTGGACGAGGACGCCGACGAGGTCGGAGGTGGCGGCGGCGAGCGAGCTGGCGGGCCCGTTGAGGACGTAGTCCAGCTCGTCCACGGCCCGCAGGACCCGCTCGCGGGTCGACTCGGCGACCGGGTAGTTGCCGTTGAGGACGCGGGAGACGGTGGCGGGCGAGACCCGTGCGCGAGCGGCCACGTCCGCCAGGGTGACGGTCATCGTGTGCGTACCTCCAGGGCCTTGTCGACGGCGATGTCGGCAGGCTAGCGTCATCGCCGATGGAAAGCGCTTTCTATCGAAGCGCGGAACGCCGGGGAGAGGAACCTTTCGTGACACGCAGGACAGTCCGCATCGCCATGAACGGCGTCACCGGGCGCATGGGACACCGCCAGCACCTGGTCCGTTCGATCCTCGCCCTGCGCGAACAGGGCGGCCTCGACCTCGGCAACGGCGAGACCCTCTGGCCCGAGCCGGTCCTCGTCGGCCGCCGCGAGCCCGCCCTGCGCGCACTCGCCGAGCGCCACGGCCTCACCGAGTGGTCCACCGACCTCGACGCCGTCCTCGCCGACGACACGATCGACATCTACTTCGACGCCCAGGTCACCTCCGCCCGCGCCGAGGCGATCACCAAGGCCGTCCACGCGGGCAAGCACGTCTACACCGAGAAGCCCACGGCCGCCGACCTCGCCGGCGCCCTGGAGCTCGCCCGGCTCGCCACCGAGAAGGGCGTCAAGCGCGGCGTCGTCCAGGACAAGCTGTTCCTGCCGGGCCTGCTCAAGCTCAAGCGCCTCATCGACGGCGGCTTCTTCGGCGAGATCCTCTCCGTGCGCGGCGAGTTCGGCTACTGGGTCTTCGAGGGCGACTGGCAGGACGCCCAGCGCCCCAGCTGGAACTACCGCTCCCAGGACGGCGGCGGCATCGTCGTCGACATGTTCCCGCACTGGGAGTACGTGCTCCACGAGCTGTTCGGCCGCGTCACCTCCGTCACCGCCCAGGTCGCCACCCACGTCCCGCGCCGCTGGGACGAGCACGGCAAGCCCTACGAGGCCACCGCCGACGACGCCGCCTACGGCATCTTCCAGCTGGAGGGCGGCGCCATCGCCCAGATCAACTCCTCCTGGACCGTCCGCGTCAACCGCGACGAACTCGTCGAGTTCCAGGTCGACGGCACCCACGGCTCCGCCGTGGCCGGACTGCGCAACTGCCGTGTCCAGCACCGCTCGGCGACCCCCAAGCCCGTCTGGAACCCGGACATCCCGGCGACCGAGCCCTTCCGCGAGCAGTGGCAGGAGGTCCCCGACAACGCCGAGTTCGACAACGGCTTCAAGGCCCAGTGGGAGCTCTTCCTGCGGCACGTCGTCCTCGACGAGCCGTACCACTGGGACCTCCTCGCGGGCGCCCGCGGCGTCCAGCTCGCCGAACTCGGCCTGAGGTCCGCCGCCGAGGGCCGCCGCCTCGACGTCCCGGAGGTCGGCCTGTGATCCGCCTGCCCGAGACCGGCGGCGGCACACGGGAGTACACGCCGCGCACCGAGCCGCCGGCCCCGAGCGGCGGCGGCGCCCTGACCTCCCGTACGGTCTTCTCCGCGGCCCACGTGGTCGCCGACCCGTACGCCGACACCACCCCCGACTCGCCCGCCGCGGTCGACTGGGACGCCACCCTCGCCTTCCGCCGGCACCTCTGGTCCCACGGCCTCGGGGTCGCCGAGGCCATGGACACCGCGCAGCGGGGGATGGGCCTCGACTGGACGGGCGCGGCCGAACTGATCCGCCGCAGCGCGGCCGAGGCGAAGGCGGTGGGCGGCCGGATCGCCTGCGGCGTCGGCACCGACCAACTCGCCGGGGACCCGCTCACCGGCCCCGCCGGACTGGCGGCGGTCCGCAAGGCGTACGAGGAGCAGCTCGCGCTCGTCGAGGAGACCGGCTCGCGGGCCGTCCTCATGGCCTCGCGCGCCCTGGCCGCGGCGGCGTCGGGCCCGGAGGACTACCTCGAGCTGTACGGCCACCTCCTCCGCCAGGCGGGCGAGCCGGTGATCCTGCACTGGCTCGGACCGATGTTCGACCCGGCGCTCGACGGGTACTGGGGCTCGGCCGACCTGGACACCGCGACCGAGACGTTCCTCGAGGTCATCGCCGCGCACCCGGACAAGGTCGACGGCATCAAGGTCTCCCTCCTGGACGCCCGGCGCGAGGTCGCACTGCGCCGCCGCCTCCCCGAGGGCGTGCGCTGCTACACGGGCGACGACTTCCACTACCCGGAGCTGATCGCGGGCGACGAACAGGGCTTCAGCCACGCCCTGCTGGGCATCTTCGACCCGCTGGCGCCGCTCGCGGCGGAGGCGGTGCGGACGCTCGACACGGGCGATGTGAACGGATTCCGGGCCGCCCTCGACCCGACGGTCGCGCTGTCCCGGCACCTCTTCCGGGCGCCGACCCGCTTCTACAAGACGGGAGTCGTCCTGCTCGCCTGGCTCGCCGGCCACCAGGACCACTTCACGATGGTCGGCGGCCTGGAGTCCGCCCGCTCGCTGCCGCACCTCGCGACGGCGTACGAACTGGCCGACGGTCTGGGCCTGTTCCCCGACCCGGCGCTCGCGGAGTCGCGCATGCGCTCCCTCCTGACGGTGCGGGGAGGCCTGTGATGGACCTCGACCGGTTCAGCATCAACCAGATGACGGTCAGGCAGCTGTCCCTCCCCGACCTGGTCGCCCACTGCGTCCGCCTCGGCATCCCGGGCGTCGGACTGTGGCGCGAGCCGGTCCAGGAGTACGGCGTCGAGGCGGCGGCCGGCCTCGTGCGGGACGCGGGCCTGACGGTCACCACCCTCTGCCGCGGCGGCTTCTTCACCTCGGACGGCTGGGAGGCCGAGAACCGGGCGGCGATCGACGAGGCGGTCACGCTCGGCACGGACACCGTCGTGCTGGTCTCCGGCGGCCTCACGCCCGCCTTCCCGGACCCGGCATCGGCCCGCGCCCGGATCACCGAGGCGATCGGCGCGCTGGCGCCCTACGCGGGCGACCGCGGAATCCGCCTGGCCGTCGAGCCCCTCCACCCCATGTACGCCGCCGACCGCTGCGCGGTCTCGACGCTCGACCAGGCGCTGGCCGTCGCCGAGCACTTCCCGCCCGAGCAGGTGGGCGTGGTGGTCGACACGTACCACCTCTGGTGGGACGACCGGGCCCCGGCGGCGGTGGAACGCGCGGGCGCGTCGGGCCGCATCCACTCCTTCCAGCTCGCCGACTGGACCACCCCCCTCCCGGCCGGCGTCCTGACCGGCCGGGGCCAGCTGGGCACCGGTGCGATCGACCTCCGGTCCTGGGCGGACCTGACGGAGAAGGCGGGCTGGACGGGCCCGGTGGAGGTGGAGATCTTCAACGACGGCCTGTGGTCGCGGGACGGCGTGGAGGTCCTGGAGGAGACGCTGGAGGCGTTCCTGGCGGTGTGACGACGTGCGGCGGGTGGACGGTCACTCGCCCAGGCGCCGCACGTCCTGCTGCTCGACCTCTTTGAGGACGCGGGCGACCGTGGCGAAGTCGTTGTCCCCGTGCAGGAGGGTCAGCCCGTGATGGACCGCCGTGCCACAGATCAGGAGATCGACGACGCCCGCTGAACGGTGCTGCCCCGTCTGCGTCATGCCGACGGCGCCGGTCTCCATCTCGGCGTCCCAGCGCCGCTGTGCGGCGGGATCGGTGCCGAGGTGGACGTACGCGCTGGTGTCGATGAGGTACGTGATCACTCGCCCCGCGGGTGCTGCGCGGAGGGCGCGCGGGGGTGGCCGAGGTGCGCGGGTGGCCGAGGCCGCGCGGCGTTACTTCCTCGGGCCGCCCAGGAGGTCGCCCAGGCCGTCCGCCGTCGTGCCGCCGTTCTTCTTCGCCGCCGCGCGCTTCGTCATGACCGCGAGGACCACCGGCACCAGGATGTCGACCGCTCGGGTCACCGTGGCCGCCGGGATGCCGGTCCTCTTCGCGATCGCGTTCGCCGCCGGGCGGGCCAGTCTGCCCAGGACTCCGGCCATGAGGCCGCCGGCCGCGAGGCCGCCGAAGCCGGCGACGCCCCGGAGTGGGGGTTCGGCCGAGGTGACCTCGTCGACGGCGGCGCGGACCTCGTCCGCGCTGGCCGGCTCGGCCGCCGCCTGGCGCAGTTCGCCGGAGAGTTCGGCCACCGAACTGCCCACCACCGCCTGTGCCCCCGCGGGGTCCGTGCCGAGCAGGCCGGCGATCTCCTGGAGCCGGTCGTCGCCCAGCTCGTTCAGGACCTCGTCCTCGAAGGTTTCGCTCATGCCGGAAACGCTACGACCTGCCCCCTCGGTCGGCACCCCGAGCATCCTGCCGGGGAAGGCCCCGGCGGGGAGTTGTCCACAGGGCCGCCCGCGCTGTCCGACCGGTTCGCTACCGTCGGGGCATGTCCAACGAAGGTCGTGGGCCGGGGTCGGCCGTGCTCGAGGGGGTCCTGGAGCGGATCACCTACGCCAACGAGGAGAGCGGGTACACGGTCGCCCGCGTCGACACCGGGCGCGGGGCCGGGGACCTGCTCACCGTGGTCGGCGCGCTGCTCGGCGCGCAGCCGGGGGAGTCGCTGCGGATGGAGGGCCGTTGGGGCTCGCATCCGCAGTACGGCAAGCAGTTCACCGTCGAGAACTACACGACCCTGCTGCCCGCCACGATCCAGGGCATCCGCCGCTATCTCGGCTCGGGTCTGGTCAAGGGGATCGGGCCCGTCTTCGCCGATCGCATCACCCAGCACTTCGGACTGGACACCCTCGAGATCCTGGAGGAGGCCCCCGGCCGGCTGATCGAGGTCCCGGGCCTGGGCCCCAAGCGCACGAAGAAGATCAGCGCGGCCTGGGAGGAACAGAAGGCGATCAAGGAGGTGATGGTCTTCCTCCAGGGCGTCGGGGTCTCCACCTCCATCGCGGTCCGGATCTACAAGAAGTACGGGGACGCCTCGATCTCGGTCGTGCGGAACCAGCCGTACCGGCTCGCCGCCGACGTCTGGGGCATCGGCTTCCTCACCGCCGACAAGATCGCCCAGGCCGTGGGCATACCCCACGACAGCCCGGACCGGGTGAAGGCCGGTCTGCAGTACGCCCTCTCGCAGTCCAGCGACCAGGGGCACTGCTTCCTCCCCGAGGAGCGGCTGATCGCCGACGCGGTGAAGCTCCTCCAGGTCGACACCGGACTTGTCATCGAGTGCCTCGCCGAGCTGGCCGAGGACCCCGAGGGGGTCGTGCGGGAGACGGTGCCGGGTCCGGAGGGGACACCCGTCACCGCCGTGTACCTGATCCCCTTCCACCGGGCCGAGCTGTCGCTCGCCGGGCAGCTCCGGCGGCTGCTGCGGGCCGAGGAGGACCGGATGCCTGGCTTCCGGGACGTGGCCTGGGACAAGGCGCTCGCCTGGCTCGCGGACCGGACGGGGGCCTCGCTCGCGCCCGAGCAGGAGGAGGCCGTCCGGCTCGCGCTCACCCGGAAGGTCGCCGTGCTCACCGGCGGCCCCGGCTGCGGCAAGTCGTTCACGGTCCGCTCCATCGTGGAGCTGGCCCGCGCCAAGAAGGCCAAGGTGGTCCTCGCCGCCCCCACCGGGCGGGCGGCCAAGCGGCTCGCCGAGCTGACCGGCGCGGAGGCCTCCACCGTCCACCGGCTCCTGGAGCTGAAGCCGGGCGGCGACGCGGCCTACGACCGGGACCGGCCGCTCGACGCGGACCTGGTCGTGGTCGACGAGGCCTCCATGCTCGACCTGCTCCTGGCGAACAAGCTGGTGAAGGCGGTGGCACCCGGGGCCCATCTGCTCCTCGTGGGTGATGTGGACCAGCTGCCGTCGGTCGGCGCGGGTGAGGTCCTCGGTGATCTGCTCGCTCCGGGGAGCCCCGTACCGGCGGTCCGGCTGACCCGGATCTTCCGTCAGGCGCAGGAGTCCGGCGTCGTGACCAACGCGCACCGGATCAACGCCGGAACCCCGCCGAAGACCGAGGGCCTGCCGGACTTCTTCCTCTTCGTCGAGGAGGAGACCGAGGACGCGGCCCGGGTGGCCGTGGATGTGGCGGCCCGGCGGATTCCGGCCAAGTTCGGTCTCGACCCCCGTCGTGACGTGCAGGTCCTCGCCCCCATGCACCGCGGTCCGGCCGGCGCGGGCTCGCTCAACGGGCTGCTGCAGCAGGTCATCACCCCGGCCCGCCCCGATCTGCCGGAGAAGCGGTTCGGCGGCCGGGTCTTCCGGGTGGGTGACAAGGTGACCCAGATCAGGAACAACTACGACAAGGGGGCCAACGGGGTCTTCAACGGCACGGTCGGTGTCGTGACCCGGCTGGACCCGGTCGAGCAGAAGCTGACGGTGCGGACGGACGAGGACGAGGAGGTGCCGTACGACTTCGACGAACTGGACGAGCTCGCCCACGCGTACGCGGTCACCATCCACCGTTCGCAGGGCAGTGAGTATCCGGCCGTGGTGATCCCGGTCACCATGAGTGCCTGGATGATGCTTCAGCGGAACCTGCTCTACACGGCCGTGACCCGGGCGAAGAAGCTCGTGGTCCTCGTCGGCTCCCGGCGGGCCATCGCCCAGGCGGTCCGTACGGTCTCCGCGGGCAGACGCTTTACCGCACTCGCGTTTCGGCTCACAGGGAGCACCCCCGTGTGAAAGATCACGGAGGACTACCGGAACCGGGGCGAAGGGGGCAGGATATGAAGGTTGGCGGCACTGAGTGCCGCCGATTGGCCCAATGGTCGACCCCGAGTGCACTCTCCTGAGCCAAATGGGGGATGGTAGAGACAGTCAGGGCACCTCGAAGAAGAGGCACTACGTCGGTGAGGGATGACGTGAGCGACAACTCTGTAGTACTGCGGTACGCGGACGGTGAATACACCTACCCGGTGGTCGAGAGCACCGTCGGCGACAAGGGCTTCGACATCGGGAAACTCCGAGCCCAGACCGGTCTGGTCACCCTGGACAGCGGATACGGCAACACCGCCGCCTATAAATCCGCGATCACCTACCTGGACGGTGAGCAGGGGATTCTGCGGTACCGCGGTTACCCCATCGAGCAGCTGGCCGAGCGCTCCACCTTCCTTGAGGTGGCGTACCTGCTGATCAACGGTGAGCTGCCCAAGGTCGACGAGCTGGCGACCTTCAAGAACGAGATCACGCAGCACACGCTCGTCCACGAGGACGTCAAGAACTTCTTCCGCGGTTTCCCGCGGGACGCCCACCCGATGGCGATGCTGTCCTCGGTGGTCTCCGCGCTGTCCACCTTCTACCAGGACAGCCACAACCCGTTCGACGAGGAGCAGCGCCACCTCTCGACGATCCGGCTGCTCGCGAAGCTGCCGACGATCGCGGCGTACGCGTACAAGAAGTCGATCGGCCACCCGTTCGTCTACCCGCGCAACGACCTCGGGTACGTCGAGAACTTCCTGCGCATGACCTTCTCGGTCCCGGCGCAGGAGTACGACCTGGACCCGGTCGTCGTCAACGCGCTCGACAAGCTGCTGATCCTGCACGCGGACCACGAGCAGAACTGCTCGACCTCCACCGTGCGTCTGGTCGGCTCCTCGCAGGCGAACATGTTCGCCTCGATCTCCGCCGGCATCTCGGCCCTGTGGGGCCCGCTGCACGGTGGCGCCAACCAGTCGGTCCTGGAGATGCTCGAGGGCATCAAGGCCAACGGCGGCGATGTCGACTCCTTCATCCGCAAGGTGAAGAACAAGGAGGACGGCGTCCGCCTGATGGGCTTCGGCCACCGGGTGTACAAGTCCTTCGACCCGCGCGCCAAGATCATCAAGGCGGCGGCGCACGACGTCCTCTCGGCCCTCGGCAAGTCCGACGAGCTGCTGGACATCGCGCTCAAGCTGGAGGAGCACGCGCTCTCCGACGAGTACTTCGTCTCGCGCAACCTCTACCCCAACGTGGACTTCTACACGGGCCTCATCTACCGCGCGATGGGCTTCCCGACCGAGATGTTCACCGTGCTCTTCGCGCTCGGCCGCCTGCCCGGCTGGATCGCCCAGTGGCACGAGATGATCAAGGAGCCCGGCTCCCGCATCGGCCGCCCGCGCCAGATCTACACCGGCGAGGTCCTCCGCGACTTCGTCCCGGTCGAGGCGCGCTAGTCCTCCGACTCGGACGCTCTCGTAAAAAAGAGGAAGCGCCCCGTCGTCGATCCCCCCACGGGTCGACGAGCGGGGCGCTTCCCATGTCCCGGTGCGGATTCCCCCCACGGGATCCGGGCCGGGCGTCTGCGGGTGTCGCAGAAGCTATGCGGGTCGGCGCGACGCGGTCTGCCGGGGTACGTACGGGAGGGCCGCTCAAAGCTCCCCGGTGCACGTGCCCCGGCCAACGCTTGCCTGGAACGTCCCCCAAGACATTCCATGAACGTCCCCCAAGACGTTCTCGGCATCGCCCACTTAGACTCGCGAACAGCCCAGATGGTTACCCCCCAATATCTGTGATCTAGGTCTCTTTGTGAAGGTCTTGTGCGTCACACGTGGGTGAATTCACGTGAAGCGGCGTAGACGAAGGCTGTTGGATACGACGAAGACGGACGAAAAGGCCATCGCCAGGCCGGCGATCATCGGGTTCAGAAGTCCGGCCGCGGCGAGCGGCAGCGCCGCCACGTTGTAGCCGAAGGCCCAGCCGAGGTTGCCCTTGATCGTCGCCAGGGTGCGCCGGGCGAGCCGGATCGCGTCGGCCGCGACCCGCAGGTCGCCCCGTACCAGGGTCAGATCGCTCGCCTCGATCGCCGCGTCCGTGCCCGTCCCCATGGCCAGACCCAGGTCCGCCGTGGCGAGGGCCGCCGCGTCGTTCACCCCGTCGCCGACCATCGCGACCGTCCGGCCCTCCGCCTGGAGCCGCCGGACGACCTCGGCCTTCTCCTCCGGCAGCACCTCGGCGATCACCTCGTCGATGCCCACCTCCGCCGCCACGGCCTCCGCCACGGCCGTGTGGTCCCCGGTGAGGAGGACCGGCCGCAGCCCGAGGCCGCGCAACCGGGCCACCGCCTCCGCGCTGGTGTCCTTGACGGTGTCCGCGACGGTCAGGGTGCCCCGGGCGACCCCGTCCCAGGCGACGTGGACGGCGCCGGGCTCGGCCCCCGCCGGCACGTCGACGCCCTCCGCCGTCAGCAGCGCGGCGCGGCCGACGAGGACCAGGTGCCCGTCGACCGAGCCGCGCACGCCGAGCCCGGGGACGTTCTCGAAGGTCTTCGGTACGGGGAGCTCCCCGCAGCGCTCGACGGCGCCGGCCGCGACGGCGCGGGCCACCGGGTGCTCGGAGGAGTGCTCCAGGGCCCCGGCCAGCCGGAGCAGCCCGGTCTCGTCGGTGGCGTCGGTGCCGTACTTCCCGCCGTACACGCGCACACCGGCCAGCCGCATCCGGCCGGTGGTGACCGTCCCGGTCTTGTCGAGGACGATCGTGTCGACGCGCCGGGTGGACTCCAGGACCTCGGGTCCCTTGATGAGGATGCCGAGCTGCGCGCCCCGGCCGGTGCCGACCATGAGCGCGGTCGGGGTCGCGAGGCCCAGGGCGCAGGGGCAGGCGATGATCAGGACGGCGACGGCGGCCGTGAAGGAGGCCGTCGGGTCGTCGGTCAGCAGCAGCCAGGTGACGAGGGTGCCGAGGGCGACGAGCAGCACGACCGGCACGAAGACGGCGGAGATCCGGTCGGCGAGCCGCTGCACCTCGGCCTTGCCGTTCTGGGCGTCCTCGACGAGCTTGGCCATCCGGGCGAGCTGGGTGTCGGCGCCGACGCGGGTGGCCCGGACGACGAGCCGGCCGGAGACGTTGACGCAGCCGCCGGTGACGTCGCCGCCCGCGGTGACGTCCAGCGGCAGCGACTCGCCGGTGAGGAGGGAGGCGTCGACGGCCGACGCGCCCTCGGTGACGGTGCCGTCGGTGGCGATCTTCTCCCCGGGCCGTACGACGAAGAGGTCGCCGGTCCGCAGCGCGTCGACCGGCACCCGTACCTCCGTTCCGCCGCGCAGGACTGCCACGTCCTTGGCGCCGAGTTCCATCAGGGCCCGGAGCGCCGCGCCCGCCTTCCGCTTGGCGCGGGCCTCCAGGTAGCGGCCGAGGAGGATGAAGGTGACGACCCCCGCCGCGACCTCCAGGTAGATCGCGGACGAGGCCGCGGAGCGGTCGACGGTGAGGTCGAAGCCGTGCCGCATGCCGGGCATGCCCGCGTCGCCGAGGAAGAGGGCCCAGAGTGACCAGCCGAAGGCGGCGAGGGTGCCGACCGAGACGAGGGTGTCCATGGTGGCGGCGCCGTGCCGGAGGTTGGTCCAGGCGGCCCGGTGGAAGGGCAGCCCGCCCCACACGACGACGGGGGCGGCGAGGGTGAGGGAGAGCCACTGCCAGTTGTCGAACTGGAGGCCCGGGACCATGGCGAGCAGGACGACGGGCGCGGAGAGCAGCGCGGAGACGGTGAGCCGCTGCCGGAGGGAGGCGAGTTCGGGGTCCCGGGAGGGATCCCGCTCCTCCGGTGCGTCCGCCGGCTCGGGCTCGGGCGGCGGCGGTTCCTCGGCCGTGTAGCCGGTCTTGACGACGGTGGCGATCAGCGCGTCGACCCCGACCTCCTGCGGGTGTTCGATCCGCGCCTTCTCCGTGGCGTAGTTGACGGTCGCGGTCACCCCGTCCATGCGGTTGAGCTTCTTCTCGACGCGGGCCGCGCACGAGGCGCAGGTCATCCCGCCGATCGTCAGCTCGGTGACCGCGACGACCGTGCTGTCGGTGGGGGGTGCGGTGGTGCTGGAGGTCATGTGCGGTTCCAAAAGGGGAGCAGGGCCGTACCCGGTAACGGTACGGCCCTGCGGGGTGTCGACGGGGGAGAGGTCAGACCAGCTCGTAGCCGGCCTCGTCGACGGCGGCGCGGACGGCCTCCTCGTCGAGCGGGGCGGCGGAGACGACGGTCACCTGGCCGGTGGAGGCGACGGCCGTCACCGACGAGACGCCGGGAAGCGCGGAGATCTCGCTCGACACCGCGCCCTCGCAGTGGCCGCAGGTCATGCCCTTGACCTGGTAGACGGTGGTGAGGTCGGTCTTCGTCTCTGCGGTCATGGCGCTCTCCTCGTGGGTTCAGGACCGTACGCCGGGCAGTTTATACCCCTAGGGGGTATAAATCCAGTCGGGTCCGGCCGTGCCGCGCCGACGGGCCACGCTGATCCCTATGGTAAATACCCGATATGTCGCAATCGGGGACCACGCTCATCCTGATCATGGCGATCGCCGTCCTGGCGCCGCTGCTCGCCTACGGAGTCGGGCGCAGGCTTCCCGTCCCCCTCGTCATCTTCGAGATCCTGCTCGGCATCCTCATCGGCCCCGACGTCCTGGACTGGGCGCGCCCCGACGCGCTGGTCGACGGGCTCTCGGAGCTCGGCCTCGCCATGCTGATCTTCCTCGCGGGGTACGAGATCGAGTTCGGCAAGGTCCGCGGCGACACCCTCCGGCGCTCCGTGTGGGCCTGGCTGATCGCCCTCGGGCTCGGCCTCGCCACCGGTGTCCTCCTCGGCGGCGGATACACCAAGGGCGTCTTCATCGGCGTCGCGCTGACCAGTACCGCGCTCGGCACCGTCCTGCCCGTGCTCCGGGACTCGGGCGACCTCCACGGGCGGTTCGGCTCGGTCGTCATGGCGTTCGGCGCGGTGGGCGAGTTCGGCCCGATCATCGCGATGGCCCTGCTGCTCAGCGGACGCGGCGCGGCCGAATCGACCGCGCTGCTCGCGGTCTTCGCCGCGCTCACCGCGGGGGCGGTGTTCTGGGCGCTGCGGCCGCGCCCGCCGTGGTTCTCCCGGATCATCGCCAAGACCCTGCACACCAGCGGTCAGTTCGCGGTCCGGTTCGTCTTCCTGCTGCTCGCCCTGATGCTGGGAGCCTCGCAGGCCCTCGGGCTCGACATCCTGCTCGGCGCCTTCGCGGCCGGCCTCGTCACCCGGCTCGTCCTGACCGGTGCGGCGCCCGAGTCGGGGCCGCAGATCCTGGAGAAGATCGAGGGCGTCGGCTTCGGCTTCCTCGTGCCGGTCTTCTTCGTCGTCACCGGGATCGAGTTCGACCTGGCCTCGCTCCTCGACGGCGGCCGCACCCTGCTCCTGCTGCCGGTCTTCCTGCTGCTCTTCCTGGCGGTGCGCGGCGGGCCGATCTGGTTCCTCGCCCCGCGCGACCTCGACCGCAGGGACCGGGGCGGGCTCGTGCTGTACGGCTCCACCGCTCTGCCGCTCGTCGTCGCCATCACGACCATCGGCGTGGACGACAAGACGATGACGGCCGGCGAGGCGGCGGCGCTCGTCGGGGCCGGCATGCTCTCCGTTCTCGTCTTCCCGCTGGTCGCGCTGAAGTCGCGGTCGGGGGCGAAGGGCCTCCCGACCGAACGGATCAGCGGCTCGGAGTCGTGGTGATCTGCCCCTCGACCGCGGGCTCGACCAGCGGGGAGAGGTAGCGCAGGAGGAGCGTCTTCAGCTCCGCGATCGTGGCGTCCCGCTCGGCCCCCTCCGGCGCGGCGAGGACGAGGTCGAGGCCCCCCTTGAAGGTGGCGAAGGCCATGCCCGCCGTCCGCATGCGGTCCTCGGCGGGCAGCGCGGGCGCGTAGTGGGCGATCACCTCCTGCACGCGGGTGAGCAGGGTCGCGTGCAGCTCGTCGTGCTCCTCCGCGATCCGGCCGGGGACCTCGGATCCGTGCATCAGGGCGAGGAAGGCCGGGTTGGCGCAGTTGAACTCGATCAGCGGGTCGACGACGGCGTCCAGCAGGCCGGGCAGCGGCAGGGCGAGGTTCTCCGGGGTGAACGCCTGGCCGTGGGCCTCGCGCATCTGGTGCAGCAGGCGCTCTCCCAACTCGATCGCGATGGCTTCCTTGTTGGGGAAGTACTGGTAGAGCGTGCCGGGCGAGACATGGGCCTCGCGGGCGATCGCGTTGGTGCTGGACGCCGTGTAGCCGTTCGCGCAGAAGACGTTCGCGGCGGCCTGGAGCAGCTGCGCGATGCGGCGCTCTCCCCGCGCCTGACGGCGGCGCGGCTTCGGTTCTTCGGACATGGCTGTCCCCAGCTCTCCTCAACACGTTTGACAAACACGAGAGGTCGCTCGCATTCTTGAGAAACGCGAGTGATCACTCGTGTTTGCCAGTCTATGGCAATGGGCGACCCATGTGACCTGCCGGGAAGCGAGCACAGGGGTCAGGTGAAGGGGACACCTCGTCATGGCCGAAGTCAAGAAATCAGCGCCCGGCGGGGCCGGATCCAGCGGGGCCCGCGCCGAAGGCGGCGGATCCGGCAGGCCTCCCGCAGAAGGCGGCGGATCCAGCGGGCCCGCCGCGGAGGGCGGCGGATCCGCCAGGCCCCTCGCGGAGGGCGGCGGATCGCCGAAGCGGGACGGGGCGGGCGGCTGGACGCGGTTCGTGACCGTCCGGCCGCGCCTGACCCTGCTCGTCGCCCTCGTCCTCACCGCCCTCGCCGTCCTGGCCGGCGGCGGGGTCGCCGACCGGATGGGCAGCGGCGGCTGGGAGGACCCGGCTGCCGAGTCCACGTACGCGACCGAGGCGCTCGGGCACCGGTTCCCCGGCTCCCAGCCCAATCTGCTCCTGCTCGTCGACGCCGGAGCGGCCGGCGTCGACGCGCCCGCGGTCACCGCCGAGGCGCGCCGGCTCGCCGAGCGGCTCGACGCCGAACCGGGCGTCGACGGCGTCGGCTCCTACTGGTCCACCGGCTCGCCCGCCCTCCGCTCCGAGGACGGCCGCAAGGCCGTGATAGCCGCCCGGATCGCCGGCGAGGAGAAGGACGCGGCCGCCGTCCTCGACCGGATCGCCCCCGAGTACCGGGGCACCCACGGCCCCGTCGAGGTCTCCCTCGGCGGCGGGCTCGCCGTGCGCCACGAGATGCAGACGGTCATCCAGGAGGACCTGCTGCGGGCCGAGCTCATCGCCCTGCCCCTCACCCTCGTCCTGCTCGTCATGGTCTTCGGCAGCGCCGTCGCCGCCCTGCTGCCGCTCGGCGTCGGCATCGTCGCCATCCTCGGCACCAACGCCGTCCTGCGCGGCATCACCGAGTTCACCGACGTCTCCGTCTTCGCGCAGAACCTGACGACGGCCCTCGGCCTCGGACTCGCCATCGACTACGCCCTGTTCGTCGTCCGCCGCTACCGCGAGGAGCTCGCCGCCGGGGCCGACACGTACACCGCCGTCCGCACCACCCTGCGCACCGCCGGGCGGACCGTGCTCTTCTCCGCCCTGACCGTCGCCGTCTCGCTCGCCGCGATGCTGGTCTTCCCGCAGTACTTCCTGCGCTCCTTCGCGTACGCCGGCATCGCCGTGGTCCTGCTCGCCGCGACCGCCGCCCTCACCCTGCTCCCGGCGGCCCTCGTGCTGCTCGGCGACCGGGTCAACGCGCTCGACCTGCGGCGCCTCCTCCGGCGCGGCCGGGCGCCCGGTGCGCAGCGCGCCGGGGACGGCGACGGCGCGGGCTGGGGGCGGGCCGCCGCGCTCGTGATGCGCAGGGCGCCGGTCTTCGCCGTCCTCACCACCGCCGGCCTCGTCCTCCTCGGACTGCCCTTCCTCGGCGTGAAGTTCGGCACCGCCGACGACCGCCAGCTCCCCGTCACCGCCTCCTCCCGGGTCGTCCAGGACGAACTGCGGCACGGCTTCCCCGGCGACCCCGGCGGCACCCTCACCGTCCTCGCCGAGGGCGAGGCGACCCCCGCGCAGTACGCGGCCTTCCGCGAGCGGATCGGCGCCCTCGACGGCGTGGTCCGGGCCGACGGGCCGGTGACCGCACCCGGCGGCCACGCCTACTTCACCGTCGTCCCCGAGGGCGAGACCGTCGGCGCCCAGGCCCAGCGGACCGTGTCCGAACTGCGGTCCGCACCCGCCCCGTTCGAGACCTCCGTCACCGGACAGGCCGCCGTCCTCGTCGACTCCAAGGACGCCCTCGCCGAGCGGCTGCCCTGGGCCGCGGCGGTCATCGTGATCGTCACGCTGCTCCTGGTCTTCCTGCTCACCGGCAGCGTCCTCATCCCCGTCCAGGCCGTCGTCCTCAACGCCCTCAGCCTCACGGCGATGTTCGGCGCGGTGGTCTGGGTCTTCCAGGACGGCCACCTCGCGGGACTCCTCGGCTTCACCCCCACCGGGGACATCGAGACCACCCTGCCGGTGCTCATGTTCTGCGTGGCCTTCGGACTCTCCATGGACTACGGGGTGTTCCTGCTCTCCCGCATCAAGGAGGAGTACGACCGCACCGGCGACCACGAGCACTCCGTCCGCTTCGGCCTGCGCCACACCGGAGGCCTCATCACCGCGGCCGCCGTGATCCTGGCCGTCGTCATGGTCGCCATCGGCACCTCCCGCGTCACCAACACGAAGATGCTCGGCCTCGGCGTCGCCCTCGCCGTCCTCATGGACGCCATGGTGGTCCGCAGCCTCCTCGTGCCCTCCGTGATGAAACTGACCGGCAGCCTCACCTGGTGGGCACCGGGGCCGCTGCGGCGCTTCCACGACCGTTTCGGAATCAGCGAGAACGATCCGTACAACCTTTCGGAGACTCCCGGTGTCATAGAGGCGTCCGGGGAGTTGCGGGAGACCGCCTCCTCACGTCGATGAGCTGATTCCATGGGGGAATTCGTGTTACGTGTACGTACGAGCCTGGTCCTGGCGACGGCCCTTGTCGCGGGAATCGCACCGGTGGCGCTCGGGGGAGCGGCGGCTGTGGCCGCACCGGTGTCGGCTCAGGTGGGAACGGCCGCCGAGACCGGGTCGGTCGTGCAGGAGGGGGGCCGGCTGACCGTGCCGGCCGGCCCCGAGGGGCCGGTGACGCTCCGCTTCAAGGCGACGCTGCCGGCCGGGGTCACCGGACCGGTGACCGCGCGGGTCACCCTCCCCATCACCAACTGGCCGCCCGGTGGATGGACCGACCACCGCACGGCCGCCCAGATCGAGTCCACCTGCTCGGTCGGCGGCGGAGCCTTCGAGGCCTGCGCCTGGCGGGGCACCAGTTTCTCCGACGACCCCGGCCCGTCCCGGGTTCTGATCGACCTGCCCGCCGTCGAGGCCGCGGCGACCCTCGACCACGCGGTCACGCTCGACCTGCCGGACACCCTCGGGTGGATCGGCTCCCTCGACGCGCCCGTCGAGCTGAGGGACGCGAGCGGGACCGTCGTCGCCCAGGGCACGGTCGGACTGGACGTCGTGGAGTCCGTCCCCGCGGCGGACGCCCGCGGTGCCGTCCACGCCCGCGACAAGGCCGGTGTCCTCTGGCGTTACGAGGCCACGGGCAACGCCGACAGGTCCCTGACGCCCCGCAAGCGGATCGGCGGCGGCTGGAACATCTACTCGGAGATCGTCCAGCTGACGCCCACGACCGCGGCCGGCACGGGTGACCTGGTCGCCCTGGACATGGAGGGTGTCCTCTGGTTCTACCGGGGCACCGGCGACCCGGCGGCCCCGTTCGCGTCGCGGGTCCGCGCCACGGGCGGCGGCGGCCTTCCCGAGTGGGCGGACTACACGGCCATCGCCTCCAACGGCGAGGGCGGTCTCGTCGCCCGGGACAAGGCCGGCGTCCTCTGGAACTTCGAGCTGAACGACGAAGAGCACCCCCGCTTCAAGCCGCGTGTGCGCGTCGGCGGCGGCTGGAACATCTACACGGAGATCGCCGCCTTCGGCGACGGCCTGGTCGCCCGCGACGCGGCCGGCGTGCTCTGGAAGTACAACGCGTCCTCCTCCGAGTCGCCGAGCGCGCCGTACGCCGCCCGCTGGAAGGTCGGCGGCGGCTGGAACGTCTACAACGACATCGTGGGGACGAAGGAGCTGGGCCGCGGGACCCACACCGAGCTGATCGCCCAGGGCATCGACGGCACGCTCTGGGCCTACGACGCCCAGTCCACCGGCTCCGGCTACGCGCCCGGCTCGACCGCCACGCAGCTCGGTCACGGCTGGGACATCTACACGGCGATCATCTGACGCCTCTCCGGGGGGATCCATGAGACACATCCGTACGTTTCCGGTCATGGCGGGGCTTCTGCTCGCCACTCTGATCCCCCCGGTCACCGGAGGGGCGCAGGCGTTCGCCGCGCCCCTCTCGGCCGCCCCCCGCTCGGCGGCGGCCGAGCCGGGGACCGTCGTCCAGCAGGGCGGCACCGTCGTCGTCCCCGCGGGCGAGGAGGGAGCCGTCACCACCTACCTGACGGCCACGCTCCCGGCCGGTGCCACCGGCCCGGTGACGGCCCGGCTGTGGTGGTCCGACATCGCGTGGATACCCGGAGGGGACTACCCCCACCTGCTCCGGTACGTCACGTTCTCCTGTGCCGTGAACGGCGGCCCGTTCACGGCCTGTCACCCGTCCCGCTCCGGGAACGGCCCCGACGTCTCCTCCGAACTGCCGACGGCCGAGGCCGCGCGCACGATCACCTACGCCGTCCGGATCGACGCCGCCACCTTCGCGGAGGGTTCTCCGCTCCGGGGCAGCCTCTCGCTCACCGGGGCGACGGGTGCGCACCTGGCCACCGGGCCCGTCGAGATCCAGTTCGTCCCCGGCACCCCGGAGGCGGACCAGCGCACCGTGCTCCACGCCCGTGACCGGGACGGCGTGCTCTGGCAGTACGAGGGAACGGGCAAGGCGGCGAAGCCCTTCGAGGCGCGCACACGGGTCGGCGGCGGCTGGGGCGCGTACACGGCGCTCACCAAGCTCGGCCCCTCGACGGCGAACGGCGGGGGCGACCTCGTGGCGCGCGACGGCAGCGGCGTCCTCTGGTACTACTCCGGCTCGGGCGACCCGGCCGCCCCGTTCTGGCCGCGCGTCCGGGTCGGCGGCGGCTGGAACGCCTACACCTCCCTCACCGGTACGCCCAACGGGCTGCTCGCCCGGGACCGCTCGGGTGTCCTCTGGCACTACCGGCGCGCGCACGAGGCACCGCCCCATGCCCCCTTCGAGGCGCCCGTCCGGGTCGGCGGCGGCTGGAACGCGTACACCGCCGTGACGGCGCTCGGGAACGGCCTCGTGGCCAGGGACACGAGCGGGACGCTCTGGCGCTACGCCGACGCCGCCGGCAACGACCCGGCCGCCCCGTTCGCCCCGCGCGTCCGGGTCGGCGGCGGCTGGAACGTCTACGCGAACGTGGTGGGCACCGGAGACCTGGGGCGCCTCACCCACCAGGACCTCGTGGCCCGCGACGGGGACGGCCGCCTCTGGGCGTACGAGGGCGACTGGCGCGGCGCTCCCGGGCCCACCAGGACGCAGGTCGGGCGGGGCTGGAACATCTACGACACGCTCCTCTGAACGTCATCGGAGAACATCCATGAGTCAGCCGCGAAGAGCCCCGGCCCTACGAAGAGCCCTGGTCGCGACGGGAGTCGTCCTCGCCGCGGCGGCCACCCCGGTGGCCGCCGCCCCCGCGCCCGCCCCGGAACCGGCCGCGCGCACGGCCGTGGCCGCCGCGGAACCCGGGACCATCGTGCAGGAGGGCGGACCGCTGACGGTGCCCGCCGGCGGGCACCCGGTCACCACCCGGCTCACCGTCACCCTGCCGCCCGGCACGGGAACGCTGTACGCGCAGCGGGTCGCCTTCAAGGCGGCGGGGGACACGGAGTCCCGCCCGGCCGAGCAGTTCACCTCCACCTGCTCGGTGAACGGCGAACCGGCCATGCCCTGCGACTGGTCCTCTCCCGACCCGGAGACGGTCGACGGCACCTGGCTCGTCCTCGACCTGCCCGGCGCCTCGGTGCGGACCGGCTCCTCGACCGTCACCTACGACATCACGGTCGCCGTCACCGAGGGCATGGAGTGGCTCTCCCGGCTCGACGCCACCGTCGAACTCCAGGACGTCGACGGCCCGGTCGCGCGGGGGGAGATGGCCCTCGTCATCGTCCCCGGAGCGATCGAGGCCCGGCCCAGGTCGTCGCTGCACGCCCGGGACCGCGACGGCGTGCTCTGGCAGTACGACGCCACCGGGCGCGCCGACGCGCCGTTCGCGAAGCGGAAGCGGATCGGCGGCGGCTGGAACGTCTACACGGCGGTCACCAAACTCGACCGCACCACCGCCGAGCCGAACAAGGGCGCCATGGTGGCCCGCGACCGGAACGGCGTGCTCTGGCACTACGCGAGCAGCGTCCGGCCGGGGGCGCCCTTCGAGCCGCGCGAGCGGATCGGCGGAGGGTGGAACGTCTACACGAGCATCGTCGGTCTGACGGGCGGCGACCTCGTCGCCCGCGACCGGGACGGGGTCCTCTGGTTCTACGAGGGACGCGGGCACGGCCGGACGGGCGCCTACACGTTCCACCCGCGGGTCAGGGTCGGCGGCGGCTGGAACGCGTACACCTCCCTCGCCTCCTTCGGCGACGGGCTGGTCGCCCACACGGCCGCGGGCCGGCAGTTCCGGTACGAGAGGTCGGACGACCCGGACCCGTCCACGCCCTTCGAGCCCCGCCGTGAGGTCGGCGGCGGCTGGAACCGCTACACGGCCCTCGCCGGACTGGGGCTCGTCATCGAATCCCCCTCCCTCGCCGCCCGGACCGCGGACGGCAAGCTGGTCGTCTACGGGGTCGACCGCTGGAAGGGGAACTCCGACCCGTACCGGCCCCGCCCGGTGGGCGGGGGCTGGAACCTCTACGACCTGCTCGTCTGACCCGTCGTCCGGTCCGGCGCCGGGAGCCGGCCGCGCTCAGTCGCGGCGGCCCCGGTTGCCGGGGCGGCTGGCGACCCAGGCGCGGATCGTGTCCGCGTACCAGTACGGCTTGCCCGACTCCACGTGATCGGGGGCCGGCAGGAGTCCGTGCTTCCGGTAGGAGCGGACCGTGTCGGGCTGCACCCGGATGTGTGCGGCGATGTCCTTGTACGACCAGAGCCTTCTGTCCGTCATGCCTGGTACCTCCCTGCGCGCCGCGCAGCGGCGGCGGGGGTGCCGTTCGGGGGCGCTGCGGGCATGCGATGGCGATCACTGAGCCATTGCCCCCTGCAACGACCCCGTCAGACAGGAGGAGAGGGCCTGTCGAGCGGCTGTGACGGAAAGCCCGCGTAACGGAGATATGCGTGACGCCCAAGGGACGAGTGTGACGAAAACGCGGCATCAGGACATCGGTGTGTCCGCGTGCCTCGCCCCTGGTCAGGGAGATATACGCCGGTCGCGCGCCCGTCACACGCCGCAGGAGCGGAGATAGCGCCGGGTACGGAGCGCGATCGGGTACGGAACGTCCGGCTCGCAGGGGTACATGTCCTGCTCGACGATCGCGAACAGGTCCACGTCCAGGGCCGAGGCGGCCGCGAGCACCGGTTCCAGAGCGGGTACCCCGGACGGCGGCTCGCACATCACCCCGCGTGCCACCGCCGGCCCGAACGGCACCCCCTCGGCCACCACCCCGGCCAGGATCTCCGGGTCGACCTGCTTGAGGTGCAGGTAGCCGATCCGCTCGCCGTACGTCTCGATCAGCTTGACGCTGTCCCCGCCGGCGTACGCGTAGTGCCCGGTGTCCAGGCAGAGCGAGACCGCCTCCGGGTCGGTCGCGTCCAGGAACCGCGTCACGCTCTCCTCGTCGTCGAGATGGGTGTCGGCGTGCGGATGGACGACGATCCGCAGCCCGTAGCGCTCGCGCACCTCCCGGCCGAGCCGCTCGGTGAGCCCCGTCAGGTCCCGCCACTGCGCGGCGGTGAGCGTCCGGTCCTCCAGGACCTCGCCCGTCCGGTCGTCCCGCCAGAACGACGGGATGACGACCAGATGACCCGCGCCCACCGCCTGCGCCAGGGCCGCGTTCTCGGCGACGTGCGCCCAGGTCCGCTCCCAGACGTCCGGGCCGTGGTGCAGGCCGGTGAAGACCGTCCCCGCCGAGACCCGCAGCCCGCGCCGCGCGGTCTCCTCCGTCAGGACGGACGGATCGGTGGGCAGATAGCCGTACGGGCCGAGCTCGATCCACGTGTAGCCCGCGCCGGACACCTCGTCCAGGAAACGCTGCCACGGCACCTGCCGGGGATCGTCGGGGAACCACACCCCCCAGGAGTCCGGGGCGGAGCCGATCCGGATCCGGGACGGGGGCGGAGACGAGGGCGAGGGCGGCTGCGGTGACGGCGTCGTCATGCCTGCCACCTTGACCGGGGCCCGCGAGCAGCGTCAAGGAGGCCGCCCCGGCCCGCGCGAGCCGTTCCCCGCCGGCGGCCCGGTCGTCAGAATGTCCGGACATATCGTTGACACGCCTCCGGGCGGACGGCTAGACCTGGGTGCGGAAGCCGGACGCGAGAGGTGGCGCGGGTGGAGTCGGAGCCGTACGACCTGATCACCATGGGGCGCCTCGGCGTGGACCTGTACCCGCTCCAGACCGGAGTCGGGCTCGACCGCGTCGACACCTTCGCCAAGTTCCTCGGCGGCTCCCCGGCGAACGTCGCCGTCGCCGCCGCCCGGCTCGGCCTGCGCACCGCCCTCGTCTCCCGCACCGGCGCCGACCCCTTCGGCACCTATCTGCGCCGCGAGCTGAAGGGCTTCGGGGTGGACGACCGCTGGGTCACCGAGGTCGACGCCCACCCCACCCCCGTCACCTTCTGCGCCCTCTTCCCGCCCGACGACTTCCCGCTCACCTTCTACCGCCGCCCCAAGGCCCCCGACCTGGAGATCCACCCGCACGAGCTGGACCTCGACGCGATCCGCGCCGCCCGGGTCCTCTGGGCGACCGGTACGGGCCTCTGCGACGAGCCGAGCCGCACCGCGACCCTGGACGCGCTGCGGGCCAGGTCCGGGCAGGAGACGACCGTCCTCGACCTGGACTGGCGGCCGATGTTCTGGGCGGACCCGGCGGCCGCCCGCCCCTCCTACGCCGAGGCGCTGCGGCACGCGACCGTCGCCGTCGGCAACCTCGACGAGTGCGAGGTGGCGACGGGGGAGCGCGAGCCGTACGCGGCCGCCCGCGCGCTGCTCGCAGCCGGAGCGGACACCGGCCTCCGGCTCGCCGTCGTCAAGCGGGGCCCCGAGGGCGTCCTCGCGCTCGCCGCCGACGGCACGAGCGCCGAGGTGCCGCCGCTGCCGGTCGAGGTGGTCAACGGCCTCGGCGCGGGCGACGCGTTCGGCGGGGCGCTCGTCCACGGACTGCTCGCCGGCCGGGACCTGGAGACCACCCTGCGCCACGCCAACGCCGCCGGCGCGATCGTCGCGGGCCGTCTCGCCTGCTCGTCCGCCATGCCGTACGCCGCCGAGATCGCCGAGGCGCTCGCGACCGGCTCCGGAACCCTGGCGGAAAACGGGTAGGGGTGAGTCATGAGCACCCGTCACCCCCCGTCCCTCCACCTCCCCGCCGGAACCGCCGCCCACGGCCCGTACGGGCTCGACATCGACCCCGCGCGGGCCGGCTGGACGTACTCCGCCCTCCGGGTCCTCACCCTCGGACCGGGCGGGATCCACTCCTTCGAGAGCGGGGATTCCGAATGGGCCGTGCTTCCCCTCTCCGGTGCCTGTAGCGTGCGCGTCGACGGAGAGATCCTCGAACTCCAGGGCCGCGCGAGCGTGTTCGACGGAGTGACCGACTTCGCCTATGTACCGCGCGACGCCCACGCCCAGATCGCCTCCGGTGCGGGAGGCCGCTTCGCTTTGGCAGGAGCGAAGTGCGAGCGACGACTCCCCGCCCGCTACGGCCCCGCGCCGGAGGTTCCCGTCGAGACCCGCGGAAGCGGCAACCGCGCCCGCGAGGTGCGGAACTTCGCCTCGGCCGACGCCTTCGCCTGCGACCGGCTCATCGCCGTCGAGGTCGTCACCCCCGGCGGCAACTGGTCCTCCTACCCGCCGCACAAGCACGACGAGCACCGCCCCGGCGCCGAGTCCGTCCTCGAAGAGATCTACTACTACGAGATCGAGGGCCCGGGCGCCCTCGCCTACCAGCGGATCTCCCCCTCCCGGCCCGGCGGCGCCGAGCTCCTCGCCGAGGTCCGGCACGGTGACGCCGTCCTCGTACCCGACGGCTGGCACGGCCCGTCGATCGCCCAGCCCGGACACCCGCTGTACTACCTGAACGTCATGGCCGGACCCGGCCCCGAACGGGAGTGGCGGATCTGCTTCCACCCCGACCACACGGAGGGATACGCATGAGCGTCCGGCTCACCGTCGCCCAGGCCCTGGTGCGTTTCCTCGCCGCGCAGCACACCGAACGCGACGGCGTACGGCAGCGGCTGATCACCGCGACCTGGGGCATCTTCGGCCACGGCAACGTCGCCGGCATCGGACAGGCGCTCGTCGAGTACCCCGACCTCATGCCGTACCACCAGGGACGCAACGAACAGGCCATGGTGCACGCGGCCGTCGGCTACGCCCGCCAGTCCAACCGGCTGCGCACCCACGCCGTCACCACCTCCATCGGCCCCGGCGCCACCAACCTCGTCACCGGCGCCGCCCTCGCCACCGTCAACCGGCTGCCCGTCCTCCTGCTGCCCGGCGACACCTTCGCCACCCGCCCCGCCGACCCCGTCCTGCAACAGCTCGAAGTCCCGTACGCGGGCGAGACGTCCGTCAACGACTGTCTGCGCCCCGTGTCGCGCTACTTCGACCGGATCAGCCGCCCCGAGGCGCTGGTCCCGGCCGCCCTCGCCGCCGTACGCGTCCTCACCGACCCCGCCGACACCGGGGCGGTCACGCTCGCCCTGCCGCAGGACGTGCAGGCGGAGGCGTACGACTGGCCCGAGGAGTTCCTCGCCGAACGGACCTGGACCGTGCGCCGCCCGCGGCCCGACACCGCCGAACTCGACGCCGCCGTACGGGCGGTCAGGAACGCCCGGCGGCCGATGATCATCGCCGGCGGCGGAGTCAGGTACAGCGCGGCCCAGGACGCCCTGAGCACCCTCGCCCGGTCGGCCGACCTCCCCGTCGCCACCACCCAGGCCGGCAAGGGCGTCCTGCCCTGGGACCATCCCTGCGACGTCGGCGGGATCGGCCACACCGGCACGGGGACCGCCGACGCCCTCGCCCGCGCCAGCGACCTGATCATCGGCGTCGGCACCCGCCTCACCGACTTCACCACCGCGTCCGGCACCCTCTTCCGCCCCGACACGCGGCTCGTCAACCTCAACATCACCGCGTTCGACGCCCACAAGCAGGCCGCGCTGCCGCTCGTCGCCGACGCCCGGGCCGGACTTGAGGCCCTCACCGAGGCGCTCGGCGGCCACCCGGGCGACCACCGGCAGGACACCGCGCACTGGGCGGCCTCCAAGCGGGAATGGCAGGAGCGGACCGACGCCGCCTACGCCGCACCCGACCCGCACGCCCGCCCCACCCAGGTCCAGGTCCTCGGCGTACTCGACACTCTGGTCGACGGCAGCGACATCCTGATCAACGCCGCCGGCTCGCTCCCCGGCGACCTGCACAAGCTGTGGCGGACCCGGTCCAGCGACCAGTACCACGTCGAGTACGGCTACTCGTGCATGGGATACGAGATCCCCGCCGCCATCGGCGTCGCCCTCGCCGCCCCCGGCCGGCCCGTCTGGGCCCTCGTCGGCGACGGTACGTACCTGATGAATCCCACCGAGATCGTCACCGCCGTCCAGGAGGGACTGCCCATCAAACTGGTCATCCTCCAGAACCACGGCTACGCCTCCATCGGCGGCCTCTCGGAGGCCGTCGGCGCCGAGCGCTTCGGCACCGACTACCGCCACCGGGACGCCTTCGGCGGCTTCACCGGCCCGCCGCTCCCCGTCGACCTCGGCGCCAACGCCGCCTCCCTCGGCATGCGGGTGCTGCGCCCCCGCACCGTGCGTGACCTGCGGGAAGCCCTCGCGGACGCACGGACCGCGACGGTTCCCACATGTGTCTACGTCGAGACCGAAACGCCAGACACTGTGTCGGGCCCGCCCCCGGCCCAGGCATGGTGGGATGTGCCCGTGGCCGAGACCTCGACCCGCCCGTCGGCGGTCAAGGCCCGGGAGGAGTACGACCGGCACGTCACCGCCCGACGCCGCCATCTCTGAAGGAGCATTTCGTCATGACGAACACCGTCAAGACCGTCAACCACTGGATCGGTGGCAAGACCGTCGAGGGCACGTCGGGCAACTGGGGCCCGGTCACCGACCCGGCCACCGGCGCCGTGACCACGAAGGTCGCGCTCGCCTCCGTCGAGGAGGTCGACGCCGCCGTCGCCGCCGCCAAGGACGCCTGGGCGACCTGGGGCACCTCCTCGCTCGCCCAGCGCACCACCATCCTCTTCAAGTTCCGCGCGCTCCTCGACGCCAACCGCGACGCCATCGCCGAGCTGATCGTCGCCGAGCACGGCAAGGTCCACTCCGACGCCCTCGGCGAGGTCGCCCGCGGCCTGGAGATCGTCGACCTGGCCTGCGGCATCACCACCCAGCTCAAGGGCGAGCTCTCCACCCAGGTCTCGAACCGGGTGGACGTGGCGTCGATCCGCCAGCCCGTCGGCGTCGTCGCCGGCATCACGCCCTTCAACTTCCCGGCCATGGTGCCGATGTGGATGTTCCCGATCGCCATCGCGACCGGCAACACCTTCATCCTCAAGCCGAGCGAGAAGGACCCCTCGCCGTCCCTCAAGATCGCCGAGCTGCTCGCCGAGGCGGGCCTCCCGGACGGTGTCTTCAACGTCCTGCACGGCGACAAGGTGGCCGTGGACCGCCTCCTGGAGCACCCGGACGTCTCCGCGATCTCCTTCGTCGGCTCCACCCCGATCGCCCGGTACATCCACACCACCGCCTCCGCCAACGGCAAGCGCGTCCAGGCGCTCGGCGGCGCGAAGAACCACATGCTGGTCCTCCCGGACGCCGACCTCGACGCGGCGGCCGACGCGGCCGTCTCCGCGGCGTACGGCTCCGCCGGCGAGCGCTGCATGGCCATCTCGGCCGTCGTGGCCGTCGGCTCCATCGGCGACGAGCTGGTCCAGAAGATCCGCGAGCGCGCCGAGAAGATCAAGATCGGCCCCGGCACCGACCCGACCTCCGAGATGGGCCCGCTCATCACGGCCGTCCACCGCGACAAGGTCGCCTCCTACGTCCACGGCGCTGCGGACGAGGGCTGCGAGGTCGTCCTCGACGGCACCGGCTACACGGTCGACGGTCACGAGGACGGCCACTGGATCGGCCTCTCCCTCCTGGACCACGTGCCGACCACCGCCAAGGCCTACCAGGACGAGATCTTCGGCCCGGTGCTCTGCGTGCTGCGCACCGAGACGTACGAGGAGGGCCTCGCCCTCATCAACGCCTCGCCCTTCGGCAACGGCACCGCGATCTTCACCCGCGACGGCGGCGCCGCCCGCCGCTTCCAGCTGGAGGTCGAGGCCGGCATGGTCGGCGTGAACGTGCCGATCCCGGTGCCGGTCGGCTACCACTCCTTCGGTGGCTGGAAGGACTCGCTCTTCGGCGACCACCACATCTACGGCAACGACGGCGTGCACTTCTACACCCGCGGCAAGGTCGTCACCACCCGCTGGCCGGACCCGTCGGACGCCCCGGCGGGCGTGGACCTGGGCTTCCCGCGCAACCACTGACGCGCGGGCGGTTCACACCGACGGCCCCCGGGGTGCCTGACAGCACACCCCGGGGGCCGTCGGCCTTCCCCGGCGTCCGTGGTCCTCGGCGGTTCTCACCGGTTCTCGGCGGTCCTCAGTGGCTCTCGGCGTCCTCGGTGAAGACCCAGCCGCGCATCGAGAACACCCCTTCGTCCGCCGCGCCCGCCGACCGGTACGTAGCGAGCGCGGGATCGTTGTCCGTGTCCACGCCCACCCATACGCCCCGGCAGCCCCGCTCCCGGGCCTCCGCGACAAGTGCCTTCGTCAGGGCGCGCCCCACCCCGCGCCTCCGGTGGGCCTCGTCCACGGACAGCTCGTAGAGGCACATCTCCGCTCCCTTGTCCGGGTGCAGCATCTCGATCCCGGAGACGAACCCGGCCGGGAAGCCGTCCTCCGCGTAGGCGATGAGCATCAGATGCCCCGGGGCCGTCAGGAAGCGCGTCGCCCAGTCCTCCCGGGGCGGGTCGTCGTACAGGTGTCCCGCCGCCAGCAGCTCCGCCACCGTCGCCGCCCGCCGGATCTCCATGCCACCTCCGTGTGTCCGCGTGTCCGTGTGTCCGCGTGCCTCTGTGTCCGCGTACCGCGCCTGCTGTACGCGGACCGTACTGCGTACGACCGGAGGAGGTGCGGCACTTCCGTCTCCGGGCAGCCGTGGCGCACAGGCGGCCCGCTTAGGCTCGAACCATGCGACTCCGACTTCCCCGGTGGGCCGCGGTCACCGCCGTCCTCGCCGTCATCGCGGGTGCCGGCACCTGGACCGCCGTCGCCTCGGACGATCCGCCGCCCGTACACCGGGCGGACCGGATGCTCGACCTCGACGGCACCCGTATCGACACCTCCTACTTCACCGGCGACGCCGACGGACGCCGGCCGGCCGTCCTCCTCGGCCATGGCTTCGGCGGCTCCAAGGACGACGTCCGCGCCCAGGCCGAGCAGCTGGCCCGGGACGGCTACGCCGTCCTCACCTGGTCCGCGCGCGGCTTCGGCGCCTCCGCCGGCGAGATCGGGCTCAACGACCCCGACCACGAGGTCGAGGACGCCCGGAAGCTGATCGACTGGCTCGCCGCCCGGCCCGAGGTCCTCCTCGACAAGCCGGGCGACCCGCGCGTCGGCGTCACCGGAGCCTCGTACGGCGGCGCGATCTCGCTGCTCGCCGCCGGACACGACAGCCGCGTCGACGCCATCGCCCCGCAGATCACCTACTGGAACCTCGCCGACGCCCTCTTCCCGGACGGAGTCTTCAAGAAGCTCTGGGCCGGGATCTTCTTCTCCGCCGGGAACCAGCCCGGAGCCCCGGCCGCGGTCGCACCGGGGGAGGTCCCTCCGGGGAAGGCGCCTGCGGGGAAGGACTCCGCCGGGAAGGACTCCGAGGCCAAGAACCCCGCGGGGAAGTCGGCCGCCTGCGGCCGGTTCACCCCCGAGCTCTGCGCCCTCTACGAGCGCGTCGCCGTCTCCGGGAAGCCCGACGCCGCCGCCCGCGCCCTGCTCGAAGCCCGCAGCCCCTCCGCCGTCGGCTCCAAGGTCAAGGTGCCCGCGCTGCTCGTCCAGGGCCAGTCCGACTCGCTCTTCACCCTGGCCCAGTCCGACGCCATGGCCCGCACCCTCACCGCGAACGGCGCCCCCGTCGCCGTCGACTGGATCTCCGGCGGTCACGACGGCGGCGACCGCGAGACCGAGCGCGTCGAGCGACGCATCAGCACCTGGTTCGACCGCTGGCTGAAGAAGGACACCTCCGTCGACACCGGCCCCGCCTTCCGCGTCAGCCGAACCGGCGGCGTCGACTCCACCGACGGGCAGGCCACCCTGCGCGCCGCGACCGCCGACCGCTACCCGGGTCTCACCGCCGACGCCACCGGCATCCCGCTCGCCGGACCGGTGCAGACCTTCGCGAACCCCGCCGGCGCCGCACCGCCCGCCGTCTCGGCCGTCCCCGGCCTCGGCGGCGGAGTCGCCGGACTCTCCTCCCTCGGCGTCGGCCTCTCCCTCGACTTCCCCGGCCAGCACGCCCGGTTCGACGCGAAGCCGCAGGACGAACCGCTCCGGATCACCGGCACCCCCACCGTCCGCGTCAAGGTCACCTCCACCGCCACCGACGGATCCGCCGTCCTCTTCGCCAAGGTGTACGACGTCGGGCCCGACGGCCGGCAGCAGGTGCTGCCCGCCCAGCTCGTCGCCCCCGTCCGCGTCGACGGCGCCCAGGCCGGGAAGAGCGTCACGCTCAACCTTCCGGCGATCGACCACGAGGTCGAGGCCGGACACCGGCTCCGGCTCGTGGTCGCCGCCACCGACCTCGGCTACGCCTCCCCGGCCGCCCCCGCCGACTACACCGTCGCCGTCGAGGGCCCGCTCACCGTCCCCACCGCCCCCGGCCTCGACACCCAGGCCGCCGCCCTGCCCTGGTGGGTCTGGGGCCTGCCGCTGCTCGGCCTCGCCGGCGCCGCCGCCCTGCTGCTCACCGCCCGCCGCCGCACCGCCGCCCCCGCGCCCGACCCCGAACTGGCCGCCGTACCGCTCCAGATCACCGGGCTCTCCAAGAAGTACAAGGGCGGCGACCGGTACAGCGTCAAGGACCTCACCTTCCGCGTCGAGCAGGGCCAGGTCCTCGGCCTCCTCGGCCCCAACGGCGCGGGAAAGACCACCACCCTGCGGATGCTGATGGGCCTGATCACCCCCGACGAGGGCGAGATCCGGGTCTTCGGCCAGGCCATCCGGCCCGGCGCCCCCGTCCTCTCCCGCGTCGGCTCCTTCGTCGAGGGCGCCGGCTTCCTGCCGCACCTCAACGGGCGGGAGAACCTGGACCTGTACTGGAAGGCCACCGGCCGCCCCGCCGAGGACGCCCATGTCGACGAGGCCCTGCGCATCGCCAACCTGGGCAACGCCCTCGACCGGGCGGTCCGCACCTACTCGCAGGGCATGCGGCAGCGCCTCGCCCTCGCCCAGGCGATGCTCGGCCTGCCGGACCTGCTGATCCTGGACGAGCCCACCAACGGCCTCGACCCGCCGCAGATCCGCGAGATGCGCGAGGTGATGATCCGGTACGCGGCCGGCGGCCGTACCGTCATCGTCTCCAGCCACCTCCTCGCCGAGGTCGAGCAGTCCTGCACCCACCTCGTCGTCATGGACCGGGGACAGCTCGTGCAGGCCGGACCGGTCGCCGAGATCACCGGCTCCGGCGACACCCTGCTCGTCACCCTCGCGGAGGCCGTCCCCGACGCGCTCGTCGAGAAGGTCGGCGCCCTCCCGGGCGTCGCCACGGCGACCCGGGCCGACGGCGGGATCCTCGTCCGCCTCGACACCCTCGACCCGACCGCCCTCATCGGCGAACTCGTCGGCCTGGACGTGCCGCTGACCGGCGTCGGACCGCACCGGCGCCTCGAGGACGCGTTCCTGACCCTGATCGGAGGAGGAGCCGCATGAGCCCGCTGCTCGACACCCCCACGGCTCCCGAGGCCGCCGCGGCCCCCGCGGAGTCCGCCGCCCCCGGCTACCGCGCCGGACGCACCCTGCCGCTGCGCGTCGAGGCCCTGCGCCAGTGGAAGCGCCGCCGCACCCTGATCATGGGCGGCATCCTGGTCGCCCTGCCGTTCGTCCTGCTGATCGCCTTCGCGATCGGCGGCGACCAGGACGGCGGCGGCAACGGCCGCATCACGCTGATGGACACGGCGACCGCCTCCGGCGCCAACTTCGCCGCGACCAGCCTCTTCGTCTCGGCCGGGTTCCTCCTCGTCGTCCCGGTCGCGCTGTTCTGCGGGGACACCGTCGCCTCCGAGGCGAGCTGGTCCTCCCTGCGCTACCTCCTTGCCGCGCCCGTGCCCCGGTCCCGGCTCCTCGCCTCCAAGCTGACGGTCGCCCTGGCCTACAGCGCGGCCGCGATGGTCCTGCTGCCGCTCGTGGCCCTGGCCGTGGGCACCGTCGCCTACGGCTGGGGGCCGCTCCAGCTGCCCACCGGTGGTGCCGTGCCCGCCGGGGACGCGGTGCTCCGCATCGGGATCGCCGTCGCCTTCGTCTTCGCCTCCCAACTGGTCACCGCGGGACTCGCCTTCTGGCTCTCCACCCGCACCGACGCCCCGCTCGGCGCGGTCGGCGGAGCCGTCGGCCTGACGATCGTCGGCAACGTCCTGGACGCCGTCACGGCGCTCGGCGACTGGCGCGACTATCTGCCGGCGCACTGGCAGTTCGCCTGGATCGACGCGCTCCAGCCGCAGCTGGAGTGGGGCGGCATGGTGAAGGGCACGGCGATCTCGCTGACGTACGCCCTGGTCCTCTTCGCGCTCGCCTTCCGCGGCTTCGCCCGCAAGGACATCGTGTCGTAGGCCCCGACCGGCGACTCCCGGCCGGCAGAGCTCACCGGCGCCTCCCGCACGGCAGGTTCCGAGCGGCGGTTCCGCACGGCGGTTCCGCACGGCGGTCCCGGCCGGGGCCCTAGGGTCTTCTGCTCACAGCCACCCCCTTCGAGCCGCTTCCGCGCCCGCGCGGAAGCGGCTCGTCGTGCCGAGGGCGGCCATCAGCTCGCCCACCCGCCGGCTGTACGTCCGCGCGGACATGCCGAGCCGGGCCGCCGCCGTCTCGTCCGTGACCCCCGACAGCAGGGCGTCGAGCACCGGACGCAGCTGCGGCGGCAGATCACCCGACGGCCGCGGGGGCGGCGGCGCGTACGTCAACTCCTCGGCCGTCGTCCAGCAGGCGTGATGGGCCCGGGCGAGGGCCTGCACCACCACCGGGTCGCGGATCAGGAGCAGCCCGTTGTAGAGCAGCTCCAGGTCGAGCGGGACCGCGGCCACCGTCCGGTCGACGACGATCATCTTGAACGGGATGGCCTCCGCGAGCCGGGCCCGGCCCGGAATCCGGAGCCCGCCCTCGAGGTGGGGCAGCGCGTGCCGCGGCACGATCCGCCGGACCTCGCCGGCCCGCTCGGCCGCCGCCCGCATGCACGCCTCCGCCAGCTCCAGGAACGGCTCGGGGATCGCGCAGCCCGCCGACGCGACCGGGTCGTCGAAGGTCAGCAACTCGTACCGCGTGGAAGCGGCCAGCCCGGCGAGCGCCGCGCTGATGCGCCGCGCACCCCGGACCGGGCGCCCCGCGGGCCGCTGTCCCTCGGTCGCGGCCCGGTTCATCGCCGAACGGGCGAGCATCACGGAGCCCGCGCTCTCTGCCACCGCTGACCACCCCCGCCCGATCGATGTCCACTCCATGTACGCATGTGACTGCACACGGTGACAACCCCTGTTGAAAAGGATGGCGAATCCATGCCACACCTCGTCCCCCCGGTCGCCGTTGCCGCATCGAGATCCATCCGCAACTCCTTCGACTGCTCCCAGCGGGCCTCCCGTTCGTCACATTCACAAGTGGCTTACCAAGAGGGGGAGATGACATGGCACGACAGGACAAGAGGGCGGCCGGACGCCGCCGGGCCCGGTTCTCGGCCACCGTCGCGGCTCTGCTGGCGGCCGGACTGGCCGTCGGAGGCTGCGGCGCCGGCGGCGAACGCGCCGGCGCCGACCGGGCGAAGGGGGAGGGCGGCCGGACCGCCCCGGCGGCCCCCGACGGGGGAGCGGGCACCGTGAACCCCGGGGGAACCGCGAACCCCGAGGGCGCCGACGGCGCCGCCGAGGACCGGCGGCCGTCCTCCGTGCCCGCCCCCGACTACCTCTCGACGTTCGCCCTGGACGTGGACACCGCCTCGTACGGCTACGCCCGCCGCACCCTCGCCGAGGGGAGGCTGCCCGACCCGGCGACCGTGCGCCCCGAGGAGTTCGTCAACAGCTTCCGTCCCGACTACCCGCGTCCGGAGGGCGACGGCTTCAGCGTGACCCTCGACGGGGCCCGCGCCGGGCAGGACGGCTGGTCCCTGGTCCGGGTCGGCCTCGCCACGCGCGCGGCGGACCGGAGCGGCGAACGCCCGCCCGCCGCCCTCACCTTCGTCGTCGACGTCTCCGGCTCGATGGCCGAGCCGGGCCGGCTCGACCTGGTCAAGGAGTCGCTCGGACTGCTCGCCGACGAGCTCCGCGACGACGACTCGATCGGCCTCGTCACCTTCAGCGACCAGGCCGAGACCCGGCTGCCGCCGACCCGGGTGGGCGACGCCCGCGGCCGGATCCGCGAGGTGGTGGACTCCCTCGCGACGAGCTCCTCGACCAATGTCGAGGCGGGCGTCCGCACCGGCTACGACGTGGCCGTCGAGGGCCACCGGGAGGGCGCCACCAACCGGGTCGTGCTGCTCTCCGACGCGCTCGCCAACACCGGCTCCACCGAGGCCGGGACGATCCTGGAGCGCATCGACGCGGAGCGGAAGCGGTACGGGATCACCCTCTTCGGCGTCGGTGTGGGCAGCGACTACGGCGACGCGTTCATGGAGCAGCTCGCCGACCGGGGCGACGGCCAGACCACGTACGTCTCCGACGCGGCGCAGGCCCGCAAGGTCTTCGTCGACCAGCTGCCCGCCCATGTGGAACTGCGCGCGCGGGACGCCAAGGCGCAGGTCTCCTTCGACCGGCGGACCGTGGAGAGGTTCCGGCTGATCGGCTACGAGAACCGTGAGGTCGCCGACGAGGACTTCCGGAACGACCGGGTCGACGGCGGTGAGGTCGGTGCCGGTCACACGGTCACCGCGCTGTACGCGGTCAGGACCAGGCCCGGGGCGACCGGCCCGGTGGCCACCGCCACCGTCCGCTGGCTCGACCCGGCCACGCGCGCGCCCCGCGAGCGTTCCGGCTCGGTCGGTACGGCCGCCCTCGCCGGTGACGTCTGGGGCGGCGGTCACGACAGTCTGCAACTGACGGCGATCAGCGCCTACTTCGCGGACGCCCTGCGGGGCGGCGACCTGCCGGGCGCCCCGGGCCTTCCGGTGCTGGCGGAGCGCGCCGAGTCGATCGCCGGCCGGTCGGGTTCGGCGGTGGTGCGGGAGCTGGCCGAGGCCGTGCGGCAGGCCGACCGGCTCCGCGGGCCGGCCGAAGGGCCCACTCATGAGGGTGAGTTGAAATCCGGCGACCCGTACAGCTGACGCATGGGGCGGGCAGCGGGTGAGAATGGCCGCATGGCCTCCCTGCTGCTCGCCCTCGCCATCGGATCCACCGGCCTGTACGCCGGTTTCATGCTGATCTTCCAGACCGGGATCATGCCCGCGCTCGCCCGTCTGGCGGACGCCGAGTTCGTCACCGCGATGCGCCGGATCAACGAAGCCGTCCCGAGGGGCGTGTTCCTGATCGTCTTCCTCGGGGTGGTCGCCTTCCCCGTCGCCGCGTTCTTCGTCCCCGTCGACGGCCGGACGGACACCCAGAAGTGGCTGGTGCTCGCGGGGCTCGTGTGCGCGGCCCTCAACCACGCGGTCACCATCGGCGGGAACATCCCGCTCAACAACGCGCTGGCCGCGTCGGAGGCCACGGGCGACGAGCCGTCGGCCGTCCGTGCCGCGTTCGAGAAGCGCTGGAACGGCTTCCACCGTGTCCGTACGCCCCTGATCGTCGTCGCGTTCGGCCTGCTGACCGCCGCCGCCGTCGTCTAGGGCGGGGCCCGTCCCGCCCCTCCCGTCCGCCCCGCCCCCGCCCCGCCCACGGCCCGTCGGCCCGCCCCGACGGGCCGCTCGGCCGTCCGCCCCCGGAGCCCCCGGCCGCGGAACCGTACCCGGTGGACGGTTTCTGGCGTGAACTCGTGCGTGTCGGCCTCTTCTCGCTCCACGAGGGTCCCGCGAAAGCGTACCTACGAGTCCGGAAACAGTCTTCGGGTGTGTGTCGGTCTGCGCCAGTGACGAAAACCCTACGGCCTTATAACCCCCCAAAGGGGGTGAATCAACCCGATATCCCGGGTTGGGTTTCCGTACCCTCCGGTTTCTTATTGACATGCCTACGGGGGTCTTTTCTAATCATCGAGAGTCATCCCGCGCGCTGACACCGCACAGGCATGGAGGGGGCAAGGTGGACGTCCGGATTCTGGGGGGA
This sequence comes from Streptomyces sp. NPDC056480, assembly GCF_042795405.1. Classification (NCBI taxonomy): domain Bacteria; kingdom Bacillati; phylum Actinomycetota; class Actinomycetes; order Kitasatosporales; family Streptomycetaceae; genus Streptomyces; species Streptomyces sp. NPDC056480. The sequence continues at coordinate 50,395 of NZ_JBHTSA010000049.1, forward strand.
CTGTCGGTACGTGAGCACGGGGTGTCGATCACGCCGACAGCCGCCGCGCCCCGGCAGCTCCTCGCCCTGCTCACGGCCAGCGCCGACCAGGTCGTCCCCGTGACCGTGCTCACCGAGGAACTGTGGCCGTCCGGTGCGCCGCGCGGCGCCCGCACCGAACTCCAGGCCCACATAGCAGAGTTGCGCACCCTCATCACGGGCGCGCTGCGCGGAGCCCCCTCGGCGGAGCCCGGGCCCGGCTGGTCCGACCGGCGCACCGCCGACGCGATCCTCGTCTCCCAGCCCGGCGGCTACCGCCTCGACACCGGCGGCGGCACCAACGACGTCCGGCAGTTCGAGCGCGCGGCCGGCGCCGGATACCGCGCCATGGAGGCCGGCGACCTCGACCGCGCCGCACTCCGCCTCGGCGAGGCACTCGCCCTGTGGCGCGGCGAACCGTACGCGGGCGTCGCCGCGGGACCCCGCCTCCGCCGAGAGGTCGAGCGCCTCGAAACCTCGCGGCTGAGCGTCCTCGACCAGTGGGTGGAAGCCCAGTTGGGCCTCGGCCGGCACGCGGAACTCGTCCCCGAACTCTCCGGGCTCGTCGCCCGCTACCGCACCAACGAGCCCCTCCACGCCCACTACATGGTGGCCCTGCTGCGCTGCGGCCAGCACGACGAGGCCCTCACCGTGTACGAGCGGCTGCGCACGGCCCTCAAGGGGGAGAGCGGCATGGAGCCCTCGGCGCGGCTGCGCCGCCTCCAGCGCTCGGTCCTCGCCGTACGGACCACCGAGGTACGCCCGCTCTACGCGCCCCGCGTCCCGGCCCAGTTCAGCCCCGCGCGGGCCCGGCTCGTCCCGGCGGGATCCCTGGGCTGAACCCTCGACGCGGCCCGGAGCACGGCCGCCCGCTCGACATCACAGCCCTCCGAGGATGGCCGGTCTGACCAGCCGGACACCTCCCGGGGGCCTTCACCGGGAATGAAGTGCGGGAACTCACCGTTGACCGACTCCCGAAGCCGAATTAGTTTCGGCGAGCAGTACGGGTTTCCTCCCAGGTGCCCGATTTCGCTCGACTACGGGGGACGGGGCCATGACCTTGCACGGCGCGGACGGAGCCGGTGGTGCCGACGCGCTGCTCACGGTCCTCGAACTACTCGCCCGGCAGGCTCCGCCCGCCCAGTTCGACACCCTCCTCGACGAGGCCCGGCTCGCCGGAACCGGCGGAGCGGAACTCGACCGCGTCGAACGGGCCGTGGCGCTCGCCGGTGAGGTGAACGCCCGACGCGAGCAGGACGCGCGCCGCGAAGCCGGACTCGCCGCGCTCACCGACACCGCCCGCGACCTCACCCGCTCGTACGACCTCGACAGCCTGCTGCGGGTGATCACCCGCCGGGCCCGTCGGCTCCTCGGCCTCGACCTGGCGTACGTGACCCTGCGCGGCCCGCACGGAACCTGCTACGTCCACACCGCCGAAGGCTCCCGCACCGGACAGGCCGGCGGCCCGAGGATCGCCCCCGGCCTGCGGATCGCCGAGGGGTACGGGCTCGGCGGCGCCGTCCAGTCACACGGCGAGGCCGTGTGGACCGCCGACCGCCTCGCCGACGAACGCTTCGCCTCCTTCGACTCCCTCGACGCCGGAGTCCACGTACCCGCCTTCGACGAGGTCGCCGAAGCGGCCCTGCGCGCCGAGGACCTGCACGCGATCATGGCCGCGCCGCTGCGCAGCGGCGACACCGTGATCGGCGTCCTGCACGGAGCCGACCGGCGGGTCCGCCACCACACCGGAGAGGAGATCGGGCTGCTCACCGCGCTCGCCGACCTCGCCGCACTCGCCGTCGAGAAGGCCGGACTCCTCGACAGGACCCGGGCCGAGGTCTCCGAACTCGAACGGGACAGCTCCCGGGTCCGCACCAGCCTCACCCGGATGCGGCACGTCAGCGAGGCCCACGGCCGGATCATGAACCTCGTGCTCGCGGGCGGGGACCTGGGCAGCGTCGCCAAGGCCGCCGCCGACGCCCTCGACGCGACGGTGATGATCCGCGACCAGGGCGGCCGCTGTCTCGCCACCGCCGGAGACATACCCGGCCTCGTCGAGGAGGCCGTCGCCAAGGCCTCGCTCGACGCACACGCCCGCCGCCGCCCGGTCCTCGCCGACGACGACACCTGGGTCGCCCCCGTCATCGCCGGCTCCGAGGACCTCGGCGGCCTCGTCATCCGCGCCGCCGGCGGTCTCACCGGCGAGGACGAACGGCTCCTCGAACTCGCCGCCCAGTCCGTCGCCTTCCTCCTCCTCATGCGGCGCTCCACCGCCGTCGCCGAGGGACCCGTCCGCGACGAACTCCTCGACGACCTCATCGCCGACCCGCCGCACGCACCCCAGCAGATCGCCCAGCGCGCCCGCCGCCTCGGCGTCGACCTGCGCAAACCGCACGTCCTCGTGCTCGCCCGGCCGGAGGGCGGCGAACAGGGCAGGGCCGTCGTCTGGGCGTCCTCGTACGCGTACCGCCTCAGTGGTCTGAAGACCGTGCAGGGCGGCTGCATCGTGCTGCTGCTCCCCGGCATCGACGCCTCGGCCGCCGCCAGGGCCGTTGCCGACGAACTGTCCCCGCTGCTCGGCCACCCCGTCTCCGTCGCCGCCGCCGGACCCGGCCAGAGCCCGGACGGCGTGGCCCGGATGCACCAGGAGGCCGGGCGCTGCCTGGACGCGATGAGCGCCCTCGGCGGCACCGGCTCCGCGGCGTCCGTGCAGGACCTGGGCTTCCTCGGACTGCTGCTCTCCGACGACAACGACGTCGACGGCTTCGTCGAGGCGGCGATAGGACCCGTACTCGACTACGACGCCGAGCGGTTCACCGATCTCACCCACACCCTGGAGGCGTACTTCGCCTCGGGCGGCAGCCCGACCAACGCCGCCGAGGCGCTCCACGTCCACCCCAACACGGTCTCGCGCCGGCTGGAGCGGATCGGTGAACTCCTCGGCCCCGAGTGGCAGAAGCCCGGCCAGGTCCTCGAGGTCCAGCTGGCGCTGCGCCTCCAGCGCACCCGGGAGGTGCTGGCCAGGGGCCGCGCCACCGCGGACCCCGGCCGACCGTCGCCGGGTCCGCAGGAGAGGAGCGTCTGACCGTGGACGCGGGCCGTGCGGCCGGCCGTGCGGCTCAGCTCGCCGTACGCGCCGCCCGTCCCGATCCGTAGCCGGAGCCGTAGGACGCCTCCCAGTCGGTGGCGGCCATCACCGTCGCCGCGTGGGCCGCCGACGCCAGCGTGATGTGCCGGTGCCAGCCGCGGAACGAGCGGCCCACGAAGTCCCGCAGACCCGCCCCCTCGCCGACCTCGACGAAGTCCCGCTCCACCCGGCGGGCCAGCTTCGTCAGCCGCAGCAGCGAGCCGACCGGCGAACCGGTCAGATCGCTGATCCACACCCGGGCCGGAGGCCGCCGCGGGTCGTCCCACTCGCCGAGCAGCACCAGCGGACGCATCCGCTCGCCGCCCGGCGTGGGCAGCGCGACCCGTACGGCCGTGGCCAGCGAGGTGCGCGAGGTCCGCGCACCGGCCACGGTGTCCACCCAACTCACCGGCCTGCGGAGGCCCTTGAGCGACTCGAGGATCTGCAGCGCCGACAGCGGACCGGCCCCGAAACCGGGCAGCGAACGGTCGGCGATCGCCAGCCGGGAACCCGGACCGATCCGGGCCACGACCGGCACCCCCGCACCGGCGAGCCGGGTCAGGGCCGCCCGTCCCGCGCCGCCCCGGATGTCGAGCAGCACCGGCTTGCGGGTCACGTCCGACCAGCGGGCCGTGTCGAGCGCCGCCGCGACGGCGCACTCCTCCAGGGTCTCCTCACCGGCCTCCTGGGGAACCTCCGCGCGGTCGCGCCGCGTGCGGTCGTTCACCCAGGGGTCCGGCAGGAACAGACGCCAGTTGACGGGCACGCTCAGCTCGTCGCTCGCGAACCACACCCCGAACGCCTGCTGGCCGTGGAAGACCTGCCCGCGCTCCGGGTCGAACCGCCGGTCCACACCCACCGAGTGCTCGCCGGCCTTCGGTATCGGCATCGGCCGCACCACCCAGGCCTGCGGGCAGCTGTTGCGCTCCAGGTACCGGGCGAGCGCCGCCCGCATCGGCTGCCAGTCCCAGGTGGAGCTGGACACGAAGTGGTGCAGGCTCTGCTCGGCGGCGGGGCCGCCTATCTGAGCGGCGATGTTACGGATGGACTTGCGGCCCTGCGCGGTCAGCAGGCCGTGCAGATACTGCTCGGCCTTCAGACGCTGGTCCCGGCGCGGGAAGCCGGAGAACAGCGCGGCACACAGCTCGGCGTAGACGTCCTCGCGCGAGCCGGGCGCGCCGACGGTCCTGACGACGTCCAGGGGAACGGCCGGCGGAACGGGCCCGGTCACGGCCCTGCGCTTGGTTGCGACGGATGTACTCACGACACTCCTGCCCGAAGGTTGCGCAGCTCCCTCCCGCTGCTCCACCACCGTCGCCCGACACGCCCTCCGGCGACGAGGTGTACCCGGCACCCGAATCGGCCGTCGGATGGTGACCGGACCACCCCCCGCCGTGTCGTCGCAGGTCGGAGGCGTGCCCAAGGCCCTCTGACGGCCCGCGGCCGGTGGCCGTTCCGTGCCTCGCCACGGCCCTCCGGAATACCCCGTGGGGGATCTGACAGACTCGCGGGACCGGCTTTGACCGGTCGCAGGGCGTGGCCGGACCATCGCAGAGCGAGGCTGCACGGGCCGGACCCCGGTTAATGCCCCAGGCCGGGGGCCGTGCCTGTGCGCCTCGCCTTGACCCGTCCCTCGTAGGCTTGCGGCCATGGGACTGCGTGCGGAACTGCCGGTCGTCGGGGTGGTGGCCGCCGGCGGCGCCCTCGGCGCATCCGCCCGCTACGGCGCGGGACTCGTCTGGCCGACCCCCGAAGGCGCCTTCCCGTGGACCACGTTCACGGTGAACGTCGTCGGGTGCGCACTCCTCGGAACGCTGATGGTCCTGCTGACGGAGCGGCCGGCCGAGTGGTCGACGGCGCTCCCGCACCCACTCCTCCGGCCCTTCCTCGGCACCGGATTCTGCGGCGGGTTCACCACCTTCTCGACGTACGGCCTCGAGACCCAGCGGCTGCTGAGCGCCGGGGACCCGACACGCGGTCTGCTCTACCTGGGCGGCACCCTGGTCACCGCACTCGCCGCCGTCTGGGCCGGCGTCGCCGGCACCAGGGCCGTACACGCCAGGGTGGGACGGGGCCGGGTGGGGCGCGCGTGAACTGGCTGCCGGTGGTCGCGGGCGCCGCCGTCGGCGCGCCCCTGCGCTACCTCACGGACCGCGCGGCGCGCGCCCGTTTCGGCCCCGGCTTCCCCTGGGGCACGTTCACGGTGAACGTCGTCGGATCGTTCCTCCTCGGACTGCTCACCGGGGTGGCCTCGGCCCAGGTCCATCTGCTGCTCGGCACGGGCCTGTGCGGGACGCTCACGACGTACTCGACCTTCTCGTACGAGACGCTGAAGCTGTACGAGGACGGCGCGAAGGGGTACGCGGTGCTCAATGTCGCCGGGAGCCTGGCCGCCGGCCTCGGAGCCGTATGGCTGGGAGTGGAGACGGCCAGGCTGTGGTGATCCGGTCGCTCAGGCGGTGATCCAGTCGCTGGTCGCGATCACCGGCTGCACGCCGTCACGGTGGATGGTGCCCTCGATGAGGCCGTACATCCGGTCCGCCGCGAAGTAGACCTCGTTGTCGTTCTCGAGGCCGAAGGGCTCCAGGTCCACCAGGAAGTGGTGCTTGTTCGGCAGGTTGAGCCGGACCTCGTTGACCGTGGAGACGTTGTCCAGGACGCGGTCGGCCATCGCGTGCAGCGTCTGCTGGAGCGAGTAGCTGTACGTCTCCGCGAACGCCTCCAGCATGTGACGGCGCACCTTCTGGTACGAGCGGTCCCAGTCGTGCTCCTCGTCCGCGGCCGCCGGGGCCGAGTTCGCCCAGCGGGCGGTGACCTTGGTGGCGAGGATCCGGTCGTACGCCTCCTGGAGCGTCGTGTACCGGTCCTTGATGAAGCCGTGGAACTCGGAGTTCGTCGAGTTCATGACGGTGAGGTCCTTGAGGCCCGAGAGGACCTGGAGCCCGGTGTTCGCCGAGTAGGTGATCTGCGCGGTGCGGACCTCCTGCCCCTTGCGGGCGAAGGAGTGCTGCTCCTTGCGGGTGGGGACGGAGATCCGCTCCCAGGCGTACTCCTCCACCCGGATCTGTGCCTCGTGGATCACCGCCTGCGAGGTCACGAAGTGCTTGGCCAGGAGGATGCCGAAGGCCTCGGGGGAGGCCACGCCGTGCTCCTTGGCGAAGGCGTAGACCGTGTTCTTGGTGGTGTCGGTCGGCAGGCAGTTGCCGTTGTCGCCGGTCAGATGGACATCGCGGTACTCACCGCGCAGCGCCACCGACACGTTCAGGTCGCGGATCTCGTGCCATGTGCCGTCGCCGCCCTTGCGGGTCACGGCGACGATGCGGTTCTCGGCCTTGCCGTACTGGTTCTGCGCCAGGACGTGCTTGCTCATGCTGCTCAGCTCCTGCGGGTACGTGGATACGGATATCCCGTACGCCCGGCGTCCAGCGTTCCCCGTCGTCCCCGAGGGTGCCGCTCCCCGCCGTCCGACCCGTGAACGGCGGGCCGCCCCGGGACTGACGAGCATCCCGGTCCGTAGGTTTCGCTCGAAGATATGTCCCCTTCCGGCCACTGGCAATGGTTGAGCACCGAACCAGGGGGAGCCCGAAACCCGTGGGCCAGGTCACCCGGACGTACGGGACGCGTCAAGACGGGCAGGGACGGCGTTAGGGGCACGTCAACGGAGGCGGCGCGACGGCGGGGGCGAGGTTTCCTCATCTCGTCCGAGAATCCGTTCTTCCTTCTTCCTGCATCCGGGAGCTCACGATGGCCGACGTGGCCTTCGTCGTCACCACGATCGCGGTCTTCGCGCTGGTGGCCTTCATCGCCAAGGGGGTGGCCAAGCTGTGAGTGCCGAGAACATCGTCGGTCTCCTGGTCGCCGTCGCCCTCCTGGGCTACCTCGTCCTCGCCCTCGTCAAGCCCGAGAGGTTCTGAGGCCGATCATGAGTCCCGTTCTTGCTGGAGTCCTCCAGCTCCTCGCCCTTATGGTCGCGCTCGGCCTGTCGTACCGGCCGCTGGGCGACCACATGGCCAGGGTCTACTCCTCCGAGAAGCATCACCGGGTGGAGAAGTGGATCTACAAGGCCGTCGGGGCCGACCCGTCGGTGGAGATGCGCTGGCCCGCGTATCTGCGTGGTGTTCTGGCGTTCTCCGCGGTGAGTGTCCTGTTCCTGTATCTGTTGCAGCGGGTGCAGGGTTCGCTGCCGGGTTCGCTGGGGTTCGTGTCGATCGATCCGGACCAGGCGTTCAACACGGCGGCTTCGTTCGTGGCGAACACGAACTGGCAGTCGTACTACGGCGAGCAGGCCATGGGTCACGTGGTGCAGACCGGTGGTCTGGCGGTGCAGAACTTCGTGTCGGCGGCCGTGGGCATGGCGGTGGCGGTCGCGCTGGTGCGCGGTTTCGCCCGGTCGCGTACGGGTGAGCTGGGCAACTTCTGGTCGGACCTGGTGCGGGGCACGGTCCGTGTCCTGCTGCCGATCTCGGTCGTGGGTGCGCTGGTGCTCGTGGCGTGCGGTGCGATCCAGAACTTCGCCGGCATTCACGAGGTCGGGCAGTTCATGGGCGGGACGCAGCAGTGGAACGGCGGGGCGGTGGCCTCGCAGGAGGTCATCAAGGAGCTGGGCACGAACGGTGGCGGTTACTTCAACGCCAACTCGGCCCACCCGTTCGAGAACCCCAACGGTCTGTCGAACCTGTTCGAGGTCTATCTGATCCTGGTGATCCCGTTCGCGCTGACGCGGACGTTCGGCCGGATGGTCGGCTCGCTGAAGCAGGGGTACGCGATCCTCGGCACGATGGCGGCGATCTGGCTCGGCTTCACGGCGCTGATGATGTGGACCGAGTTCGCGCACAACGGCCCGGCGTTCGATCTGGCCGGTGGGGCGATGGAGGGCAAGGAGACCCGGTTCGGGATCGGCGGTTCGTCGATCTTCGCGGTCGCCACCACGCTCACGTCCACCGGCGCGGTGAACTCCTTCCACTCCTCGTACACCGGTTTCGGTGGCGGGATCACGATGCTGGGGATGCAGCTGGGCGAGATCGCGCCCGGCGGTGTCGGCTCCGGCCTCTACGGCATGCTGATCATGGCGATCATCGCGGTGTTCATCGCCGGCCTGATGGTCGGCCGCACGCCCGAGTACCTGGGCAAGAAGATCGGCACCCGCGAGATCAAGTTCGCGGCCTGCTACATCCTGATCACCCCCGCCCTTGTCCTCTGCTTCACGGCGGCCTCGTTCGTCCTGGACACGCCGTCGAACTCGATGACCAACTCCGGCGCGCACGGTTTCTCCGAGATTCTGTACGCCTACACGTCGGGTGCGAACAACAACGGTTCGGCGTTCGCGGGTCTGAACGCGGACACCCAGTGGTTCAACTCGACGATCGGTATCGCGATGCTCCTGGGCAGGTTCCTGCCGATGGTGTTCGTTCTCGCGCTGGCGGGTTCGCTGGCGGAGCAGAAGCCCGTCCCGGAGACGGCGGGCACCCTGCGGACCGAGAAGCCGCTGTTCACGGGTCTGCTCGTCGGCACGATCCTCATCATCACCGGTCTCACCTACTTCCCGGCCCTCGCGCTGGGACCGCTCGCCGAAGGGCTCGCAGCATGAGCACCATCACTCCCACCAGGCCCCCGCAGTCCGGGGCGCCCAGCGGCCGGCCGGCCGAGGCCGGACGCGTCGGCGGGGGACTGTTCGACCCGAAGCAGCTGGTCACGTCCTTCCCGGATGCGATCAGGAAGCTCGACCCGCGGGTCATGGTCAAGTCCCCTGTCATGTTCGTGGTGTTGATCGGCTCGGTCGTGACCACGGTGCTGGCGGTGAAGAACCCGGGGGACTGGTTCGGCTGGGCGATCACGGCCTGGCTGTGGCTGACCACGATCTTCGCCAACCTGGCGGAGGCGGTGGCCGAGGGCCGGGGCAAGGCGCAGGCCGACACCCTGCGCAAGGCCAAGACCGACACCGTCGCCCGTCGGCTCAGCGGCACGAACGAGGAGCGGGTGCCCGGCACGGAGCTGCGCATCGGTGACCTGGTGGTCTGCGAGGCCGGTGACATCATCCCCGGCGACGGTGACGTCGTCGAGGGCGTCGCGAGCGTCGACGAGTCGGCCATCACGGGCGAGTCGGCCCCGGTCATCCGCGAGTCCGGCGGCGACCGCTGCGCGGTGACCGGTGGCACGAAGGTGCTGTCGGACCGTGTCGTCATCAAGATCACGACGAAGCCGGGCGAGACGTTCATCGACCGGATGATCAACCTGGTCGAGGGCGCGGCCCGGCAGAAGACCCCCAACGAGATCGCCCTCAACATCCT